>JBPCND010000282.1:0-5615 GCA_051001655.1 Nocardioides sp.
GGCTGGAGGAGTTCGGGATAGCACCACCCCAGGCCCGGTCGTCGACCGGCGCCGTCCCCCTCCTGCTGAGCGTGCGGTGCCCGCAGTGCGGGTCGCCGGAAACTCGTGAGCTCAGCCGGTTCGGCTCGACCGCGTGCAAGTCCTTGTGGGTGTGCACGTCCTGCCGCGAGCCGTTCGACCATTTCAAGGCCCTCTAGGCCCCCCGATGAGTGGCCCGGTGAGAGCTCTGTGAGTGCCAGTCACGCCGTCTTCCATCCGTTGACGATCTCGCGTGTCGAGCCGGTCACCGATGACTCGGTGGCGATCACCTTCGAGGTCCCGCCCGAGCTGAGCGAGGCCTACGCCTTCACGCAGGGGCAGCACCTGACCGTGCGTACCGAGCTGGCCGGTGACGACGTCCGGCGCCACTACTCGATCTGCGCGCCGGTGTCGTCCGGTGAGCTTCGGGTGGCCGTCAAGCGGCTGCCGGGCGGCGCCTTCTCCGAACACGCCCTCGACGTGCTCAGACCGGGCGACGTGATCGACGTGATGACACCCACCGGCCGGTTCTTCACCGAGCTCGACCCGTCGCATCGCAAGCACTACGTGTGCGTCGCGGCTGGATCAGGGATCACGCCCATCCTCTCGATCGTCGCCACCACGCTGGAGACCGAGCCGGCGTCCCGGGTGACGCTGATCTACGCCAACCGGACCCATGCGACGGTGATGTTCCTCGACGAGGTGGAGGACCTCAAGGACCGCTACCCCGAGCGGTTCCAGCTGATCCACGTGCTGTCCCGGGAGCCTCAGGAGGTCGAGCTGCTCTCGGGCCGGCTCGACCGGGCGCGCATGACGCGTCTTCTCGAGACGCTCGTGCCCGTGGAGGAAGCCGACGAGTGGTTCCTCTGTGGCCCGTTCGCGATGATCTCGGACCTGCGCACCCTCTTGGTCGAGTCCGGGGTCGCGAAACGGTCGATCCATGCCGAGGTGTTCCACGTCGAGGCGGTCCCGCCGGTCCGGCGTACGACGGCCCTCGACCTCGACCTCGACCCCGACACGGCGGCCGGTGCCGAGGTGACCATCACGCTCGACGGCCGGCGGTCCACGTTCCGGCTGGCACCCGACGGTCCCGTCGTCCTCGACGCGGCGCTCATGGTCAGGTCGGATGCGCCCTTCGCCTGCAAGGGCGGGGTGTGCGGCACCTGCCGCGCCAAGGTCGTTGCGGGCACCGTCGAGATGGACACCAACTGGGCACTCGAACCCGACGAGGTGGAGCGGGGATACGTCCTGACCTGTCAGGCCCATCCCACCTCGGAGAAGGTCGTCCTGGACTACGACGCCTGAGCCTGCGGTGAAGCTGCACGGTGCGCCAGACAGACAACGACGATCGACGCGCAGACGCAGACGCTGACCAGGCCACACGCCGGCCGCGACTAGGCTGGTGGTGTGCAGCAGTACCACCACCTCCTCCGGCGGATCCTCGACGACGGCGTCGAGAAGAGCGACCGCACCGGCACGGGCACGCTGAGCGTGTTCGGGCACCAGATGCGCTTCGACCTGGCCGAGGGATTCCCTCTCGTGACGACCAAGAAGGTGCACACCCGCTCGGTGTTCGCCGAGCTGCTGTGGTTCCTGCGCGGTGACACCAACGTGTCGTGGCTGCGGGACCGGGGCGTCACGATCTGGGACGAGTGGGCCGACGAGTCCGGCGACCTCGGACCGGTCTACGGCCATCAGTGGCGGTCCTGGCCCACGCCGTCAGGGGCCCACGTCGACCAGATCGCGCAGGTCGTCGAGGCGGTCAAGCGTGACCCCGACAGCCGTCGTCTCCTCGTCTCCGCCTGGAACGTCGCGGACATCCCGCAGATGGCGCTGGCCCCGTGCCACGCGCTCTTCCAGTTCTACGTCGCCCCCTCGTCGTCCGGGACGGGTCGGCTCTCGTGCCAGCTCTACCAGCGGTCGGCCGACGTCTTCCTCGGCGTGCCGTTCAACATCGCCTCCTATGCCCTGCTGACCTACATGGTGGCTCAGGTCACCGGTCTGCAGGTCGGGGACTTCGTGCACACCCTCGGCGACGCGCACCTCTACATCAACCACCTCGACCAGGCCGCGCTCCAGCTGACCCGGGAGCCGCGCCCGCTGCCGACACTGCGGCTCGACCCCGGGGTGGGTGAGCTCGACGCCTTCCAGCTCGAGCACATCCGCATCGAGGGCTACGACCCGCATCCGGGAATCAAGGCCCCGATCGCCGTATGACCGCCGCCGAGGGGTCACCGCCCGCGCGACAGGCCGCCGAGACGGACAGCGGGGCGCCCCGGCGGACCAGGCGGGTGGTGATGGTGGCGGCGGTGGCCGACAACGGGGTGATCGGTCTCGGTGGCGACATCCCATGGCACATCCCCGAGGACATGGTGCACTTCCGCGCGGTGACCCGGGGGCACACCCTGGTGATGGGCAGGGTCACCTATGAGGGGATCGGGCACCCGTTGCCGTTCCGGACCAACATCGTCGTGACCCGGCAGACCGGCTGGACCGACGAAGGGGTCTTGGTCGCCGACAGCCTCGGCACGGCGCTGGACCTCGCGGACCGGATCCATGCCGACACCGGTGCCGACGTCGTGATCGGCGGTGGCACCCAGATCTATCGGGCGGCGATGCCGATCGCCACGCACCAGATCCTCACCGAGGTCCATCAGCGCCCCGAGGGGGACACCCACTACCCCGAGTTCGACGCCGCGGAGTGGACGGAGACGGCGAGGGAGGACCGGGACGGCTTCAGCTGGGCATGGCTCGAGCGTCGTTGAGCCGTCGCTGCGGGGTGATTTCCCGACGCCTGGTGCCGGGGATCGACCCGCGAAGGCCACGCTCGGCCGACCGTGACCAGGCGATAGCCTGTCGGGCATGACGCTCGCGCCTGCTCCATTCGGTCGTGTGCTGACCGCCATGGTCACCCCGTTCCACGAGGACGGGTCGCTGGACGTCGACGGAGCCGCCCGCGTCGCGGAGCATCTCGCCGACCACGGCCACGACGGCGTCGTCGTCTCCGGGACGACAGGGGAGTCCCCGACCACCACCACGGAGGAGGACGGCCACGTGCTCCGCGCCGTCGTCGAGGCGGTCGGGCACCGGCTCACGGTCATCGCGGGAGTCGGCACGAACAACACCGCGCACTCGGTCGAGCTGGCGGTCCAGGCGGAGAAGCTCGGAGCCGATGGCACGCTGGTCGTGACGCCGTACTACAACAAGCCGACCCAGCAGGGCGTGGCCGCCCACTTCACCGCCGTGGCGGACGCCTCCGGCCTGCCGGTGATGCTCTACGACATCCCTGGTCGCTCGTCGGTGAAGATCGCCGCGGAGACATACCGGGTGGTGGCCGGACATGAGCGCATCGTCGCCGTCAAGGACGCCGTGGGGGACCTCCACCGCGGGGTGCGCATCATGGCCGAGACCGGCCTGGCGTTCTACTCCGGTGACGACGTGATGAACCTCGGCTGGCTCACCCACGGTGCCTCGGGCGTCGTCTCTGTCGTCGGTCATCTCGCCGGACGGGAGTACGCCGCCATGGTCGCTGCCGTGGACCGCGGCGACATCGACGCAGCCCTCGACACCTACCGCCGGCTCGTGCCGGTCGTCGACGTGGTGATGAACCGCGCCCAGGGGGCGATGACCGCAAAGGCCGCCTTGCAGCTCCTCGGCGTCCTGGACACCAGGCACGTCCGGCTGCCGCTGGTGCCCGCCGACGACGACCTGGTCGCGGAGATCCGCGACGTGATGACCCACGCAGGACTACTGAAGGACAACCCCGAGAGATGAGCTCCCACGACATGAGCAACCCATGAGCCGCCCGCACTCAGAGCTCTCCGCTCCCGGCCAGCTGAAGAAGAACGGGCTCCGGGTCACGCCGCTCGGCGGCCTCGGCGACGTCGGGCGGAACATGACCGTCTTCGAGTACGGCGGGCGACTGCTGATCGTCGACTGTGGCGTGCTCTTCCCCGAGGACCACCACCCCGGCGTCGACCTCATCCTGCCGGACTTCGAGTCGATCCGGGACCGCCTGGACGCGGTCGAGGCACTCGTCCTGACGCACGGCCACGAGGACCACATCGGCGCGACGCCGTACCTCCTGCGCGAACGCCAGGACATCCCGCTGGTCGGCTCCCAGCTGACCCTCGCCCTGCTCACCTCCAAGCTGCTCGAGCACCGGCTCAAGGAGACCGCGCAGCATGTCGTGAAGGAGGGCGACCGGATCTCCTTCGGTCCCTTCGACCTCGAGTTCGTGGCGGTCAACCACTCCATCCCCGACGCCCTCGCAGTGGCGATCCGGACCGGCGCGGGCCTCGTGCTGCACACCGGTGACTTCAAGATGGACCAGCTGCCTCTCGACAACCGGATCACCGACCTCAACGCGTTCGCGCGACTCGGGGACGAGGGTGTCGACCTCTTCCTGGTCGACTCCACCAACGCCGAGATGCCTGGGTTCACAGTCAAGGAGCGCGACATCACCCCGGTCCTCGACCGGGTCTTCCACCAGAGCAGGAACCAGCGGATCATCGTGGCCTGCTTCGCCTCGCACGTGCACCGGGTCCAGCAGGTGATGGACACCGCGGTGGCGCACAAGCGCAAGGTGGCCTACGTCGGCCGCTCGATGGTGCGCAACATGGGGATCGCCCGCGACCTGGGGTATCTCAACGTCCCTCCGGACACGCTCGTGGACGCCAAGGAGCTGGCGAACTTCGCTCCCGAGCGGACCGTGCTGATCTCCACCGGGTCGCAGGGCGAGCCGCTGTCGGCGTTGTCGCGGATCGCTCAGCGCAACCACAACTTCGTGCACATCGAGGAGAACGACACCGTGGTGCTCGCGTCGTCGCTGATCCCCGGCAACGAGAACGCTGTCTACCGCGTCATCAACGGGCTGTCCCGCTGGGGCGCCAACGTGGTGCACAAGGGCAACGCGCTCGTGCACGTCTCGGGCCACGCCTCGGCCGGTGAGCTGCTCTACTGCTACAACATCGTCAAGCCCCGCAACGTGCTGCCCGTGCACGGAGAGATCAGGCACCTCCGGGCGAACGCCGACCTTGCTCGCGCGACGGGAGTCCCCCACGACCGCGTGGTGATCGCCGAGGACGGCGTCGTCGTCGATCTGGTGGACGGCGTGGCCAGGATCGCCGGAAAGGTCCCCTGTGGCTACGTCTTCGTCGACGGGTCCTCGGTCGGGGACGTCAGCGAGACCTTGCTCAAGGATCGCCGGATCCTGGGCGAGGAAGGCTTCATCTCGGTGATCGTGGTCGTCGACTCGGTCAGCGGCAAGGTCGCCGGCGGACCGGAGATCCATGCTCGCGGATTCGCCGAGGACGACACGGTCTTCGACGACATCAAGCAACCGCTCGTGGACGCCATCAACGCCGCCATGAACGAGGGTGTCGACGACCCCTACCAGCTGCAGCAGACCATCCGCCGGGTGACCGGTCGCTGGGTGTCGAACCGGCACCGTCGGCGTCCGATGATCATCCCGGTCGTCGTCGAGGCTTGACCTCTCGTCGGTTCCGGCCGACCAGCCAGCCGAGGCTCGCTGCGAGGGCGCACAGCAGACCGACCCACACCGGCGTGAGGTAGGCGAACACTTCGAGGCCGTCGCC
>JBPCND010000283.1:0-4914 GCA_051001655.1 Nocardioides sp.
GTCCTCGCCACGATCAACATCGACGGCAGCGGGCTGGCGCCGGTCACCGGCGCCCGACCGGAGCTGGCGTTGTCCGACTGGGGTCCATCCGCTTAGGCGAGAAAGGAGCATCGACATGCGCATGTCATCACGCCTCGGCCGGGTCTTCCTGCTGGCCATCCTGGTCCTGGTCACCGGAGGCGCCTGGGCCGCCCCGGCCCAGGCGACCTTCCCAGGCCCGAACGGCCGGATCGCCTTCGCCGACTTCAACACCGGCCAGCTCTACTCGATCAACCCCGACGGAACCAGTCCGCGACAACTCACCCAGTTCCCGTCAGGCGGCTTCGCCGGCCAACCCGACTGGTCCCCCGACGCCCGCCGCATCGCCTTCACCGGGGCCGTCCCGAACGGCGAGGCGCGCCTGTACGTGATGGACCGCGATGGCAGCCGCCAGCACCTGATATTCGACGAACAGCCGGGCTTCGGGGACTTCTCACCCGCATACACCCCCGACGCCAGCCGGCTCGTCTTCCAGCGGTGCGAGACCGACACCTGCGCCATCTACTCGGTCCGGGTCGACGGGACGCAGCTGCGGGCGCTCACCCGGTTCCAGCAGCGCCGCAACGTGTTCGACATCCAGCCGACTGTCTCACCCGACGGCGCAACGATCGCCTTCGCCCGGTTCAACGCCGGTGGAATCACCAGCCAGGTCTACGTGATGGGAACCGACGGCAGCGACCCGCACCCGATCACGACGCCGACCCTGGAGGGCTTCGCGCCGGACTGGACGCCCGACGGGCAACACCTGCTCGTGACCAGCAACGCCGCAAGGCTCGGCGCCGCCCTCTACCAGGTCAACCCGGACGGCACCGGCCTTCAGCGCCTGACCCGCCCGCCGTTCCCGCACAACGACATCCTCCCGTCCTCCTCGCCGCAGGGCGACCAGATCGTCTTCAGCAGCGACCGCGCCCACCCCGACCTGTGCTGCCAACAACTGGTCACAGTCAACGCCGACGGCAGCGGGCTCCGCCGCCTGAACACCGGCCTGCTCGGAGCGATCGACGCGGACTGGGGGTCAGCACCACCAGACACAACTCCGGCCACCCCGCCAGCCACCTCGACGGCAGCCGTCCCCCCACCGGCGCCGGATGGCTGCGGGCGGCCCAATGTCCACGACCCGGTAGCGGTGTCGGCGGCCATCCCCTGCGGCTGGCTTCCCTAACGCGTCCACTCGGCAGGTGTCGCTTGCCACAGTGTCCACCCACGACTCGCCCGGCAAAGCGTCAATCGTGACCGATGAGTCAAAGCAGCAAAGGAGAATCGCATGAAATCAAGAACTGCATTCATCGGGCCCGCCGCACTGGTGATCGCGCTGAGCGTTATCCCGACGTCCACGGCGTTAGCCGAGGAAACCGCTACTCGTGACGGCGGCCTCATCGTGTTCACCGGCGAGACCGCGACCGACGCCCAGATCTGGTCCGTTCGGCCGGACGGCACGCAGCTACTACCGATCACCCATGTACCCGGTGCGGCGGTGAACCCCGATCTCTCACCCGACGGGCGCACCATCACGTTCGAATGGGCGCTACCGAGCGACGCGGGCGCACGGATCGCCTTCGTGGACACCGACGGAGGCAACCTCCGGGCGTTGCCGGTGACGGCCGGGCACTGCGTAGACGCCCAACCGTCGTTTACCCCTGACGGCCAACGAGTCGTCTACGAAAGCTTCGACTGCGTGTCTGACGACGCGCTGTTCTCCCGGGCCGTGGATGGCAGCGACGTACAGCGAATCACCACCCCGTTCCCTGATGGCAACACTGATCCCAACGTCTCCCCGGACGGGGCGCGGTTGGCCTTCATCCGCTACGACGACGGGGTGGAGTTCCAGCAGGCACTGACCACCAGCGACCTCGACGGCGGCCACCAGCGCGACCTCGTACCGCCGTCCTTCGACGTCGGCATCAAGACCGGTTGGTCGCCGAACGGCCGGCGCATCGTCTTCACCCGGGACGCGAACCCCGATCCCACCACCGGGATCCTGACGGCCAACGTCGCCACGATCGGCGCCGATGGCACGCATCCCCGTAACCTCACCAGCTACGGGGGTGGGCGCCTCAGCGCCTTCGCCGGTTCGTACTCCCCCGACGGCCGGTGGATCGTCTTCCGACTGCAGGACAACCAGACCGGCAGGTCCGGCCTCTGGAAGATGTGTCCCGACGGAACGCACCGCACCCTCATCTTCAGCCGGGACGGGCTCCGGGCACGCAACATCGATTGGGGCGCGGCCGCGGTCGCGTGAACCTGCTGCGCAACCCGACCGCGCGTGGGCGTGGCCGGGCGTTCGGGATGATCACCGCCAGGTGCGAGGATCAGCTGATGACCGTCCGGACTCTGATGGTCGACGACCACCCAGGCTTCCGAGCGCTTGCTCGGGAACTGCTCGAACTGGACGGCTTCCAGGTGGTGGCCGAGGCCGGCAGCGGCGCGGCGGCCCTGGACCTGGCAGTCCGTCTGACACCGGACCTCGTGCTGCTGGACATCGGACTGCCCGACATCGACGGGTTCGAGGTGGCGCGGAGGCTGGCGGCCCTCGACCCGGCGCCCCTGGTGGTGCTGATATCGAGCCGGGACCGCTCCGCCTACCGCACCCGACTGGCCGGCAGCCCGGTCCGCGGGTTCCTCCCGAAGGGTGAGCTGTCCGGAGCGGCCATTGCGGACCTGATCGGTTGACCCGTGCCGCTCCCGGTGCTGGACGTCGCAGTCGGAGTGGTGTTCTGCGTGCTGGGTGCCCTCCAGCTGCTGGCGCGACGGCAACGAGGTCCGGGCGTCCTGCTGCTGGCCACCGGAGTGGGCTGGCTGCTCGGTAGCGCGCTGCCGGCGGCGGTACTCCTGCACCGGGGCCCGCTGATCCATCTCCTGGTGACCTATCCACGTGGTCGTCCGAGGGGCCGGCTCGAGTGGTGTGTTGTCGCGCTCGGCTACCTCGACACCGTGCAGCCGGTCGGCCGGAGTCCCTGGGCTACAGCCGGAATCGCCATCGGCGTCACCGGTTCCATCGTCATCGGCCAGCGGAGAGAATCTGGCGCCGAGCGACGGGCACGCCTGACCTCGTCAGCGACCGGCGTCGTGCTGATGGCGATCATCGGCGTCGGCGCTGTGGCACGGCTCGCCGGGGTCGACGTAGACCCTGGACTGCTCATGGTCTACCAGGTCGCGCTGCTGGGCGCGGCCGCTGTCCTGTTCGCGGATGCGCAATGGGGACGGTGGGACAGCGCGGCCATCACTGCCCTGGTCATCGACCTCGGCCGGTCCGAGGACGCCGGCAGTGTTCGTGACGATCTCGCCCGGGCCTTGAGCGATCCGTTCCTGGAACTGGATTTCCTGGACCCGGGAACTGGCTCGCTGGTCGATGAGGCCGGGCGGCGGATCCAACCGTCGCGGGCGGAAGCGGGCCGGGAATGGACCATCCTCCGGTACGACGGCCAAGGCATCGCCATGGTCGGCCATGGGGCGGGTGCGCTGGACGATCCTGCCTTGCTGGACTCGGTGACCGCGTTGACACGGATGGCCTACGCCAACGCTCGACTGCACGCCGATGTACTCGCCCGAGTGGCTGACGTCGACGCGTCACGCCGCCGCATTCTCGAGGTGTCCGATCGAGAGCGGCAAGCGCTCGAGGTAGAACTGCGTTCGGGCACCGAGCCACGGTTGGACCTCGTCGGCCGGCTGCTGGATCCGGCCGCCGCAGAGCTCAACGCTCTCTTGTGCGATTCCCGCGCGTCCCTGCGGGACTTCGCCCTGGGCGTGCATCCCCGCTCGCTCGCTGAGGGCGGGCTGGCCGCGGCCTGCGCCGACCTGGCACGGACGGCGCCGGTCACCGTGGCCGTCGACGTCCCTGACATCCGGTTGGCCCCCGAGGTCGAGCTGTCCCTGTATTTCGTCTGCGCGGAGGCTGTGACGAACGTCGTGAAGTACGCCGACGCATCCCGGGTGTCCGTCCAACTGGTCGACGCCGGCGGCCGGGTCACCCTCGCGATCTCCGATGACGGCCGCGGCGGAGCCGCGCTCGGCGGACCAGGTGACACTGGCGGTACGGGGCTGCGCGGGCTGGCCGATCGGCTCGCGGTGATCGGTGGCAGGTTGACGATCGACAGCCCGACGGGGAAGGGGACGACGGTGACCGCAGAGGCGCCCCGGCGACGGGGATGATCCGGCCGGCGAGGCATCTGCAGATTCATGTCCCCAGGCGGGTCCAGGGTCTGACGAAGAAGCCGGTCGGGGACACGGCCCCGGCTACCGGCTCGAAGGTCAGCTTGTCCCGATAGACGCTCCATCGGAGCGAGAACTGCTCACCCGTCGTGTCGACGTTCAGGGTCAGCAGGTCACCGTCCACCGCGTAACTACCCGCGATCCTCAACCCCTCGGCCGCGTTGCTCATGGAGAACAGTTCGGCGCCGAACTCGATCAGGAAGGTACCCCAGTTCTCCGGAAGGTCGCGCTCCTCTGCATCGGCTCCCGCAGCCACATACTCATCGCGGGTGTACGAGACCTCCCACCGGCCGTCGAGCGCAGTGGTTGCGGCGCCGGGGTTCGGCGTGGCGGGCGCGTCACCGGTGCGGGTCCACGGCTTGACCGCGTAGTTGGCCGGGTACTCCGTCGGCGGGACCGACGGGTCGATCCAGTGGATCGTCAACTGGTCGCGGTACAGGCTCCACTTCCAGGTATCAACCTCACCCGGATGCCGCCCGCACTCCGACCCCGGCCCGCTACCACTGCCTTCTCTATAGGTCATCGTCAACGCGTCGCCGTCCACGGTGTACGTGCCGTTCGCCCAGGTCTTCGTCTGGCCGTTGGTCTGGGTCTCGGCGAAGCGCCCCCCGCTCATGGTCCACGTGTACGTACCGAAGTTGGCCAGCTCACAGGCCGCCCCTGTCC
>JBPCND010000284.1:0-5034 GCA_051001655.1 Nocardioides sp.
CTACTACACCCGGCTCCACCCCGACCGAACCAAGAACCGGGCACTCGCACAACTACGCGACATGGGATACGACGTCACCCTCGTCCCCACCCAGGAGGCAGCCAGCTGAGGGAATCTTCGCGTCAGACGCCAGATTTGTCGGGTGTGCTGAGACCTCAGAGCCTCCCCGTGGACTACGGCTCTTGATGCAGTGGCCCGCGCGGCGTCACGAGCCACTCAACGGCCACAGCACGGACACGTCGACATCCCCGCGTCCATCCCCGGGAAGCTCCCGGTGACCATCGCGCGCAGGACGTCCTCGTCGACCACCGTCACGAGCAACGGAGCCTGCGACTCGCGTCGCTGTCGACGCCAGTGTTCCTCGGCCGGGTGGCACGCTATGCCGCCACCTTGTAGGACCACCGCTTCTTAGAGGTGACAACTACCCTGCCGGTGATGTCGTCGATGCCCGAGGCGGTCCTGGTGATGGTCCCGACCTTGTCGTCGAACAGGTCGATCTCCATGTGTTGCTTGACCACGTTGATGCCTCGGCCGGTCTTGTACCCGTAGACCTGGTCGTACAGCTCGCCGTCCTCTAGGGCGTTGGCTTCCTCGTCGATGCCGCTGGACGTCAGCACGTCGAACGGCCCCCACGGGTTGTTGGCCTCGCCCAAGCACCCGATGACGTGCCGGTCGCCGGACCACACGTCAGCCCGGATCGGCTTCCCGTTGACAGTCAGCTCGTTGCGGATCACGTCGGAGAACGCCTGGTACGCCGACTGGTAGTTGCACCACTTGTCGATCAGGCGCGGATCGGAAGGGTCGGCCGGTGTGTTGGCCGGGCTGGCGCCGGGGTCGGACAGGATGATCTTGAGCGCCTCGGGTTGCTTCATCGCGGCCCTGAACAGGGCAAACTGCACGGCACCCCAGGCCGTCTTGGAGGCGTGGTCGACCCATGCCCCTGGTGATCGGTCGAGCGAGCGGAAGTCCGGTGCCACTAGGCGCACGTTCGTGCCGAGGCGACGAGTCAGGAACCGGCTGCGCTGCGTGACGTCGTCGAACGTCCGGTAGGGCATCAAGCGGAAGTAGGCTTCCAGCGCCGTGGCCGTGATCGGGTCGTTGAACGTGTCGCCGCCGTTGGGCGACAGCTCGTGGTCGCTCACCTGGATCAGCGAGCACACCGCTTCCAGGACGTCGCGCATGGCGTGCACACCGGTGAGCTGCCGGGCGTACTTGGCGATGTGCGTGGTATAGGGGTCGATCGCGGACAGGAGCCCGCCCCAATAGCCGAAGTCGCCACCGTGCAGCAGCAGGTCCGGCCCAAAGACTTTGATCCTGTTCCACCCGAGCGGCAACCGGTCAGTGTTGTAGGCGTTGCGCTGGCACGAGACGAGCGCGATCCGTAGGTGCATTGGGGACGCGTCGGCGACCTGGGTGCGGAACGCGATCACCCGGCCGAACATCGTGCCTCTCGCGACAAGCCGGGCGTAATACTGCGTGCCCGGGGTGAGCATCCCGGCGAGGTCGTGCCGGTAGATGCTGTCGGCTGCTGGCGACTGCTCGCCCACCAGTCTCCGGTTGGAGAAGTCAGGGAAGGTCGAGACCGCCAGATCGATCGGCAGCGAGCCGTCGACCATCGAGGCGAGGTAGGCGCCGTACCGAGAGAACTCCCCGATGAGGGAGAACACGTGCTTGACCGGCGGTGCCGCCGTGGCCCTCGTGGAGCCCAGCAGGACGGCCCCGGTGGCGACGGCGCCGGTCTCTAGGAGACGGCGACGGGTCAGGGTGCGGGTGGTCATCGCGACGCACCCGACGCGCGCAGAACCTCGGCCCGCAAGTCCTCGATCTCCACGACGGCAGCCTCGAACAGATTGACCTGATGCCCGCAGCCCACCACCCGCCACAGGTTGTCGTCGTAGTCCATCGCGGCCACGAACTCGGCGAGGGGCGGTGTCGGATTCTGGCTGCCATCCAGCAGTCGGTCACGAAACTGGTCGTACTCGGCCTTGTTCATGTGCCCCACTTTCACGGGCCCCGGGGCGCCTTGTCACCCACATGGGGAACGCCTTGGTGTACGCCATCGTAGGGCAAGAATGGGGCCCCGGTGGTGAAAAGCTGGTGAAATCCGGGGCCGATAGGCCGCTGACCTGCGTGTCCGAGAGGGGACTTGAACCCCCGCGACGCCGGTCCCAGACGGTAGTTACCAGTACGGCATTTAGGCATCTGATCTGGGGTATTGTCCCTGCCGAGCTTCTCGCCGTGATGACCTAAGCCCCGTGCTAACGAGTCCGTTAGCAATCCGTTAGCAAACGGCCGTCGTTCAGAGACGTGGCTGGCAGCCGAGCTGGGGATGTTCGCTCGGCTCCCTGACCTTCTCGTCTGACCGGCCGCACGATGCTCGACACGGAGGACATCGACGACATCGCCAGCGCGCTCGGGATGAGCGGCTTCGAGCTGCTCGCCTCGGCGGGTTCAGCGGCCTAGCACCCCCGGCCGTGGGACTGCGACCGGGGGTGCCGTGCTGCCCGGTCAATCCGGGCGCGGAGCGTCAGATTCGGCCCCGCTGTCAGGCAGGTCGGCGTACGGTCGGACGATGAGGTCGGAGACGCGCAGAGTGTGGCCCCCACATCTCGTCGAGGTCCTAGACGACGGCCGGTGGCGACGAGCGCAGCTGGAAGCGTGGAGGTACTCCGGCGCTGGCTTGCACGCCTCCGTCCGGTACTGCGTCGACCCCGAATACGGGCTCACCGACCTCGCGTGGGTCGTCCGGACACGGGTCCGGACTCGCCCAACGGGCAGTCTTGGCACAAAACAGGACTGATAGCCACTCGCGACATTCGACGCCGGCGCCCGCTGGCAGGGTGACCCTCACGCGCCGCTCACTCATCCCCGAAGAACGCCTCGTCTATCCGTTTGACCTCGTGGGTCTCACGCACCTCCACTCTCACGTTGCGCTTGACCATTTCCTTGGCGAGCATCTGCCCGTCGATCAGCACCAACCTGGACTGCACCCGGTCCACGAACGCCTTGGCTTCATTGGTAAAGCTGCTAGTCGTGATGAAGATGCCCCGGGCGGCGCGAGCACCGTTGAGAGCGCCGACGAACGCTTGCAGGTCCGGCCTGCCGATGCGCCGATCCACCGCGTACCGCTTGGCCAGCACATACACCACATCAAGGCCCAGCGCGTCCTGACGGATCACCCCGTCCAGACCCTCATCGCCCGGCCCGCCGAGGTGCTCGCTGATCGCCTCGATACCGCCGTATCCCATCGCCTCTAGCAGCTTGAGCACGAGACGTTCCAGAAAGACGGGTGGCTGGTCGAGTACCCGTTTCAACACGTCGGCGGCGACGGTGGAGTTGACCTCATCCACCACTGCTGCCGGCCAGCCCGTTCGCGACCTTGACGACGGTGCCCGGCTGGGGTGTCGTCCGCGCCGCAGGCTATGGCGCCGCGGTTGGTGACCCGGCCACCGACAGGTCTACCGGGCGTCCGGGCTGTCGCCGGCCCAGTACGAGTCCGCGGGGAAACGTCGCGACGGCTCGATCAGCCGAGAGGGCAGCGTCGAGCTCCGTCCGGCGCTGACCGCAGGTCCGTCGCCAGGTGTACGTTGACCCGCATGACCGCAACCGATGACATGCATGCTCTGCTCAACACGTTCTATGGATCGTTCGAATCGGGGGACGGCTCCGCGTTCGGGGACTCTTTAGCGCCCGACATTCTGTTCCTCGGGACGGATGAAGCTGAATGGTGGCAAGGCGCAGACGAAGTCCGGCGCGTCTGGGGACGTCAACTGGATGAGTTGCATTCCGCAGGCGTCGGGGTCAGAGGCGGGGAACCCAGCGTGGTCACAAATGGCGACGTCGTTTGGGCAGTGGACCGACCGACCGTACATCTCGCGGACGGTACGACAGTTCGGTTACGCCTGACCTTGGTCGCCGTCCGCGATGGGGACCGTCTTATGCTCCGCCACTTACACGCGTCAGTTGGTGCCCCCAACGAGGAGGTCGTCAAGCAAGAACTCACACTCTGACCAAGCCCAAACGCCGCAGCCGGTCACCGCTTGCGTCCGGACAGGGACGTCGCCCCAGGAGGCGGGCGTGCCCGGTAGCTCACGCCTGCCGCCGCCGTGGTCGCCCATCTGCACGGCGAGTCCGGGCCGGTCGGCGAGGACGGCCGCGACGGCATCGGCGACCCGTCGACGGGAGATCACGACCCCTCACCTTCGCGGGTGTTGGTCAGGCTAGACGAGACCCAGCGCCTCGAGCTTGTGCCAGTCCGCCGCCCGGCCGCTTTCGTCCGCGGCGGCTCCGCTGTCCACCGCCCACTCCTCAACCGCGGCCACCCGGCGATGCCACGAGCTGGCGACCACGCCGAGCCGTTCCTGCGGCGGCAACGTCCACCCAGCCGCTGCCATGTATGCGAGATGGCTCTTTTGCGTTGTCCGATCGGGTGTCAGGCTTACGCCCTTCCGGTGCCGGTCAGATGGCGAGCGCCAGTTCATCGAACGCCGCCCGGACTCGACGGTGGACTGGTGCGTCGATGGTGATCTCATAGTGCCCGCGTCTGAGGTTCTGCATGAACGCATGACCGGTGGTGAGGATGCGTGCCGATCGGAAGGTCTTGAGGCCACGCATCGGTCGGAGCCTCGCTTTGAGCCGGCCATGGTCTGCTTCGACTCTGTTGTTGGCGTACTGCTCGGTGTCATGCAGGGCGGTCGGGACGAGCTCGTCGAGGATCCGCGGGTGGGCCGGCGCCCGGTCCGTGGTCACCTCGACCGGCACCCCTCCCGTGGCCCGTGCCCGGGCGAAGAACGCCCGAGCGGCGGCCAGATCGCGTCTGACGGACAGCCACACGTCGATGACCTGCCCGTACTGCTCGACCGCGCGATACAGGTACGTCCACCCGCCGTTGACCTTAACGTAGGTCGCGTCGACAAACCATCGGTCACCAGGCATGTGACGACGAGGGCGCGCCGCCTCGACGAACTCCGGGGTGAACCGTTGGACCCACCGGTAGATCGTGACGTGATCGACGCCCACGCCACGCTCGGCGAG
>JBPCND010000285.1:0-3773 GCA_051001655.1 Nocardioides sp.
ACAAAGAAGGCCTGGACCGCGTCTTCGATGTTCTCCGCGCTGCTCATGCCGAGGAGCCGACCAACTGGTCGCGTCGTTACAAGGCGAACCTCGAGAAGCTGCACTCCGGTGACGTCATGAAGGTCTCGGAAGTCGTGCGTGACCTGTGGCGTCGTGAACGCGACCGCGGCCTGTCCGCCGGCGAGAAGCGGATGCTGGCGAAGGCGCGCCAGATCCTCGTCTCCGAGCTCGCACTCGCGGAGCACACCAATGAGGACAAGGCCGAGGCCCTCCTCGACGAGGTCCTCGCTTCCTGACCCAGCAGGGTCAGGACCGCTCCGACGAGGACGCGCTCCGGCGTACGACGAGCGCGGTGGCGACCGCCCCGATGCCCTCGTCCCGCCCGGTCAGACCCAGGCCGTCCGTCGTGGTCGCGCTGACGCTCACGGGTGCCCCGGCAGCGGCGCCGAGCATCGACTCTGCTTCCTCACGTCGCGGACCGACCCTGGGCCGGTTCCCGACGACCTGCACGGCCACGTTGCCGATCTCGAACCCGGCCGCGCGTACTCGTCGCGCGGCCTCGGCGAGCAGTGTCGTGCCCGAGGCACCGGACCATTGCGGCTCGGCGCTGCCGAAGTGGCTGCCCAGGTCTCCGATCCCGGCGGCGGAGAGCAACGCGTCGCAACAGGCGTGGGCGGCGACGTCGCCGTCGGAGTGGCCGGCCAGCCCGGCCGGATCGTCGGGGTAGGCCAGCCCGGCGAGGTGGAGGGGGACGCCTTCCTCCAGCCGATGCACGTCGGTGCCGATGCCGACGCGGGGGAGCTCGGGAGTCGCAGTCACGAGCCGATCATGCCTGATTGACACTGTCCGATCCCATCTGTGTTGTGCCCGTGCGCGAACATAGGGGTGTGAGCACAACACCTCGGCGCTACCACGCCCTCGCCGGCGCGGTCGCCGGGCTGTCCGGGATCGGGGTCAGCCACGTCCTGACCAGGGTGCTCAACGCGCGGGCCACCCCGATCGAGTCCGTCGCCGAGACGGTCATCGTGCTGACCCCCGGCCCGGTGGCGGAAGGCTTCATCGCGCTCGTCGGGCAGATGGACAAGCCGATCCTGAGCGCCGGGGTGACCCTGGCCATCATCGTCCTCGGTGCCGTGGCCGGTCTGGTCTCCCGCAGGAGCGGGCTCGGGGCGAACCTGGTCTTCCTCGCGATGGGTGCGCTCGCGCTCGCGGCAGCCATGAGCCGTCCCGGTTTCACGCCCTCGGCGCTGATCCCGCTCGGTGCCGGTGTGGCGACGTGGTTCGTGGTCCTGACGTTGCTCGCCGACGCCGTACCGACCCCCGACCCGCCGGGCGACCGGGCCGAGTCTGGCCGTTCGGACGCGTCGTCCCGCAGAGGCTTCCTGCTCAGGGCCGGCGGGTTCACCCTGGCCGCGGTCGCCCTGGCCGCGGGTGGACGCTTCTTCGGCCGGGACCTGCGTGCCGTCGAGTCCGCACGCCGGCTGCTGCGGCTGCCGCTCGCCCGAGGCACCGAGCCCACAGGAGCGGCTCTTGGAGTGCAGGGTACGACGCCGTGGCGGGTGCCCAACGGAGAGTTCTATCGGATCGACACCGCCATGGTCGTGCCGGTGATCGACCCGGCCGAGTGGAGCCTGCGCATCCACGGCATGGTCGACGAGGAGCTGACGTTCACCTACCAGGACCTGCTCGAGCGGGAGATGACCGAGGCGTGGCTGACGCTGTGCTGCGTGTCCAACCCGGTGGGTGGCGACCTGATCGGCAACGCGTTCTGGAGCGGGGTGCGGATCGCTGACCTCCTGGCCGAGGCAGGTGTCTCGCCGGACGCCGATGCGGTGTTGCAGACCTCGAAGGACGACTGGACCTGCGGCACGCCGCTCGAAGCGCTGACCGACGACCGGAACTCGCTGCTGGCCCTGGGGATGAACGGCGAACCGCTACCGGTCGACCACGGTTTCCCGGTGCGGATGGTGGTGCCCGGGCTCTACGGCTACGTCTCCGCGACGAAGTGGCTCGTCGACCTCGAGGTGACCCGCTTCGACCGGATCTCGGCCTACTGGACCGAGCGGGGCTGGTCCGAGAAGGGCCCGGTGAAGACGCACTCGCGGATCGAGGTCCCGGGCAACGGCAGCGAGGTCTCGGCTGGTTCCGTGCGCATCGGCGGCCAGGCCTGGGCCCAACACACGGGCGTCGCCGCGGTGGAGTACCGCCTCGACGGCAACGCCTGGGAGCAGGCCGAGCTCGGTGGCGTGCCGAACGACGACACCTGGGCGCAGTGGGCGGCAACCGTCGAGCTGGAGCCCGGTGAGCACACGTTGGCCGTCCGGGCGACCGACAGCTCCGGCTACACCCAGACCTCCGCCCGTGCCGATGTGGTGCCTGACGGCGCGACCGGATGGCACACCATCGACGTGACCGCCTCCTGAGCCCGGCCGGTCGAAGGACCGCCGCCGTTCAGCCGGTGCGGTGATCCGGCTCCGGTGGGCGATGCGGCTCCGGTGGGCGATGCGGCTCCGGTGGGTCCGGCAGCTCTGGGAGCGGGTGGCCGTGCGGACGGACGACGTACACGATCCCGCCGCCGCCGATGACCCAGGTCCGCTCGAACTGGGCACGGTCGAAGACCACCCGCACCTCGTCGTTGCTGGGCCGTTCGTGCGAGGCCGGGTCGTTGCAGATGACCCGGCCGTCGTCGGTGAAGCCGATGATCGTCAACAGGTGACCGGCGGTGTCGTAGCCGGCGCAATCGAGCTCGTCGGCGGTGAACGACACCGAGGCCACCAGCGGGATCCCCGCGGCGATGAACAGCTCGGCCTCGGCGAGCGAGCGCAGCTGCGTGACGAAGGCTTCGGCGCCGTACCGGGCTGCGTAGGCGGCGTTGAAGGACCAGTTCCCCGCGCCGCCGTACGCGTAGTCGAAGACGTGCCACGCGGCGTGGTCGACGAACCGGTCGGCGTGGCCGGGATCGACCCAGGCGTAGTCCTTCTCCGAGGGCCCCAGCCCCCAGTGCCTGAGCACCATGCTCGTCGCGGTGGGGGAGCACCAGGCCTCGCCGCCCCCGCCCCACTGCGGGTACTCGCCGCGGTGGATCTGCTGGGAGTACGCCGGGACGCTCAGCTCGATTCCGTGCGCCGCGCCGCCGTGGTCGATCTCCCCGACAGGGTCTGCCGGACCAGTGGATACCACCGCACCGACCAGCGAGACCTCGGGGACGGCGGTGCTGCCGACCCGGCGGTGCAGCGCGAGTCTGAGCTGGTACGCCGTCCAAATGAGTCCCGGCCGGGCGGACAGCACGTCGACGCGGACCGTGGACCCGTCGACGGACTGTCCCGACCGCGACGTGCGGTGAATCTCCGCGTCCGTCTCGGCCCAGCAGCCGAAAGAGTGCCACCGCGACCAGCCGAGGCCGTCGACCGAGACCCGGGCCTCGAGCTCGATCCAGCTGTCGTCAGGGGTGCGGGCGTTCCACGACGGCACCAGGCGCTCGAACGCGTGTCCCGGCTCGACGGCCGGGCCGACCCACGCCGACCATTCGGTGAGCCGGGTCTGTTGGTCACTGCGTACGTCGGCGTGCGGGTCGGTGTATCGCCGCGTTCCCACCGGCTCCGCCATCCTCAGGCCGCGGTCGGTCGGCTCGGTCCCCACGTGGGTCCCGCCGCCGAGCTCGTCGGTCCGCCAGGCCCGGAACGAGATGTCGCTGCTCACCAGCTGGTGGCACCGCGTCGTGCGGGCAGAGGGTGGGCGGCGTCGCGGACGACGTAGGCCACGCCGCCGGACCC
>JBPCND010000286.1:0-7797 GCA_051001655.1 Nocardioides sp.
CGGCCGCTATCTGTGCGAGCGAGGTCGTCCGGTCGCGCAGGCGTTCGGCGGCCGCTTGTAGCCGGCGGCGCTAGATGAGCCACTTCGGGGTCAGCCCCAGCCGGCGGCGGACGAGGCGCTGCAGCGCCCGCTCGGACAGGTCGAACGCATCACAGACCTGCGCGACGCGCGTGATGTCACTGCGCGTCTCGACGAAGGTGACGAGCCGGTTCACGAGCTCCCCCTCGGCGTCCACCGGCAGTAAGCGCCGAAGCGCGTCGGCGTAGGCCGCCATCGCCAATCGGTGCGCGCCGGTCGACCGGGGGCTCAGCGACATCGCCGCCCGCACCCGGTTGACGAGCACCTCGCCGTCGTCGCCGAGCACGTCGGTGGCGTCGAACGACCGGTCGGTGTACCCGGGGCGACGGAGCGGCCGACGACGAGACCGCCAGCGGCGGGCGCGCACATGGCGCCGACTGCCCAACCGTCCCCGGTGAGCGTCGTCGTGGACAGGCCCGACGTCACGCCGTAGAACCGGGCGTACTCGCCGGTCACGACGATCAGACACACCGGATACTGAAGCACCTTCTGCGGCGCATCCCGGCCCAGCGGCACCGACCAGACGGGGATCCAGAACCGGCGCAGCAGCCCGGTGAGCGCGGCGGGCGGGTCGTAGCGGTGCATGACGTGGGAAGCGTCGCCGGGCTCCTTGAGGTGGGCGCGCTCGACGTCGTTCAGCGTCCCCTCGGCGGGTGTCGGACCTCTGTCGGGTTTCATCAAGCCCCAGCCTGCCGTACCTCCTACCGTCTGATCCATGAACAGCACCGCGCAGCAGTACGATGCGGCGAAGCAGGCGCTCGACACCGTCCTGGACGCCGTCCCCGCGGACCGCTGGTCGGACCCGTCGCCCTGCGAGGGCTGGGCGGCCCGCGACGTCATCCGGCACTTGATCGAGACCCAGCGCGAGTTCCTCACCGGACGTGGCCTCGACGTCGGCACAGCACCGGACCTCGACGCCGATCCCCCGGCCGGATGGCGGAGCCACACGGAGCGGGCGCTCGAGGTGCTTCGGGACGACGGGGTCGTCTCGACCGGGTACGACGGCTACTTCGGCCCGACGACGATCGGCGCCGCCCTGGAGCAGTTCTACGTGTGGGACATGATCGTTCACCGCTGGGACGTCGCGACCTCGGCAGGAGTCGATGCGGGGCTCACCAGCGCCGAGCTAGACCGTATGGAGCAGGGGGCAGACAGTTTTGGCGAGGGCCTGCACATGGAGGGCATCTGCAAGCCGGGTGTCGAGGCCCCCGCCAACGCCGACCGGGAGGTCCGGCTGCTCGCCCGGCTCGGCCGACGCGCTTGATGCGGCGGCTGCCGACACACCCTCGCTCGTCTCCTTTGCTCGTCTCCCTTCGCCGTTAGCCGACCAGCTACGTCTTGCGGGTCGTCGCAACAGAGGTGACGCGACGTGACGGCACGGTGGGCGACCACTCTCAGCACGGCCACGTCCGTTGCCGGTCCGTGCGGGGGTGCCTGGCGGCTGGATGCGCGCAGTGCGCCGGTCCCCGCCCCGAAACGATCGCCGGGCCCACGCATGCTTGCGGCTACCGAGAGTGGGTGATCCCTTTCGGCCACATGGCACCGGTGCTTCCACCCGGGATGTGCCATTGGGGTTGGTCCGCTACGAGAAGCTCGGCTTCGAGGCGGCGGCAATGCTGATCGGACCGCAGGCCCACGTCAACGGTTCACGATTCGAGGACGACTGCTTCTTGGCACCGGGGTCGCGCTGTTCCCGGGAGCGGTGGTCGGCGCCGGCAGTGAGGTACACATCCACGCCGTGGTGCACGTCAACAGCGTTCTGCCCGCAGGCTCGCTCGTCTCGATCGGCTGGGTCGCCGTTGGGGATCCGCGCAGGTGCTCCCCCCGGAACGTCACGACCAGATCTGGGCGGTTCAGGGAGGGGCTGGACTTCCCCGGCACCGTGCACGGGGTGGCGCGGAGGACCTCGGCCCGTGAACTGATGGCGAGCCGGTCGGCCTGGTTCTCCACCCATCGTGACGACCGAGTCATCGACGACTGCCGGTCGCGGCGAGCTGCGCGGTGTACGACTCCCAATGCACCGTAGAGCGATCGGTCAGCGGTCGGGAACCTGATGATGGCGTTCAAGCACCCGCTTGAGAGCGCTGAGGTCGGCGGACACAGCATCTGCGTCGCGCGCGAAGTCCTCATCGCTCATCCCCGGGCGCCGTCGCAGCGTGAACACCACCTCGCAACCGCTCCCGTCCGCAATCACCCGCATCGGATTATAGACGGTGTCACCCGAGGGCAACGTGACATCGTGATCGAGGACGCGGTGCTGATTGCGCGGCACGAAGGCGAAGACGACCTGTCCCATCGGCGACTCGGCGACCCATTGGCCGTCGACCCTCTCAACGGAGCTCCCGAGCCCGGGGGCCCACTCAGGCAGGTTGGCCGGCTCCGAGGCGTAGTCATAGACGTCGTCGGCGGGCCGATCGACCCATTCGCTGATGTGTCGAGACTCCGACGCCACGCTGTCACTGTGCCAGACGCGACTGATCGCGATCATCAGGACGGCCCAGTGCACGCACGTGCGCACCGCAGCGATCGACAACCCTAGGTTGACGGCGAGGCGTCGTCAACCTAGGGTTGTCGCATGACGATTCCCACGCGCATGATCAACCCGGTGCGGCTCGGCGACTTGATCGAGGCCATCAAGAAGGTGCACTCGGACGCTCTCGATCAGCTCGCCGACGCCGTCATCGCTGCGGACCACCTGGGGGAGGTTGCTGATCACCTGATCGGTCACTTCGTCGACCACGCGCGCCGTTCGGGCGCTTCCTGGACAGACATCGGCCGGAGCATGGGAGTGACCAAGCAGGCGGCGCAGAAACGCTTCGTCTCGAAGAGCTCGGGTGGCGCGTCGGACCTGGACGCCGGTCAGGGGTTCGGCCGGCGAGGCCGCTGACCAAGTGGTCGCGGGCGAGCGCAGCCAGCAGACTGCTCCCAACGACACGCGCCCGCGCAACGCTCAAGTTGATCTCGACAGCGTGCCCGCCGACCTTCCCGGGATCGCCTTCCTGTCCGGAGGGCAACCGATCGACCAAGCCTGCGCGAACCTTTCCGCCATCACCACCCTGGAGCGAACCCGTTACGCGCCGTGGCGGCTCACCTTCGCCTTACCCGCGCGCTCGTGACAAGCTCATGGAAGCCTAGCGAGGAGACTCGGCGAACGTGCCCGCCGCACAGCACGCCCTCGTCCAGAGCTGCCGACAGGCGTGTCAGGCGGTTTCGTCGTCGCTGGCAGCCAGCTCGTCGTCCGCGTCGGGTTGAGTGCCCTCGGCCGCGAAGACGCTGCTGCCGTAGACGTCCTGGTCCGTGATTGTGATCAGGTCATCCTTGGTCAGGGGCCGCTGGAGCTCCACGAGTCGCTTGGCCTGGCGAAGCCGGCAGCGCTCGACCGCATTGCGAACGCTCCGTGCGTTCGAGAACCGCGCCTGCGTCATCCGCAGCGCGAGGTACTCGGCGAAGGCCCTTCGTGCCGGCTCATCGAACCGGAAGTTCTCGTCCGCCACCATTAGCTCGGCGATCTGGGTCAGCTCGACATGGCTGTAGTCCTCGAAGCCGATGTGGTGCGGGACCCGGGACGACAGTCCCGGGTTCGCCGAGAAGAACGTCTCCATCCGATCCGGATAACCCGCGAAGATGACCACGAGACTTGCCCGCTCGCTCTCCATCTCCTGCAGCAGGATCTCGATCACCTCCTGCCCGTAGTCGCGCTCGTTCTCCACGCGGTGTAGGTAGTAGGCCTCGTCGATGAAGAGCACACCGCCGGCGGCACGGGCGATGGCCTCCTTCGTCTTGGGAGCCGTGTGCCCGATGAACTGACCGACCAGGTCGTCGCGAGTGACGGTGTGTACCTTCGGACTGCGGATGTAGCCCATCGCATGCAGCATCTCGGCCATGCGCAGCGACACCGTGGTCTTGCCGGTCCCGGGACCGCCGGTGGAGCTCATGTGCAGAGTAGGACGTGAGGAGGAGAGCCCGAACCGTCGCCGCGCCCGGTCGACCAGTAGCAGCGCGGCGATCTCTCGAACGCGACGCTTGACCTTGGTCAGTCCGACCAGCTCGGCGTCAAGCATGGCGAGTGTCTCTTCAACGTGCCTTCGTGCCTCGTCCGCGGAGAGGTCCAGCTCGGCCGTGTCTGCCAGCACAGGATCCTCTCCGTCCGGCTGCTCCGCCTCGTTAGTCTTCGTTGGGCCCTCTGTGCCAGGGCGATAGAAACCGAAGCCGGACTGTGGCTGGTTCGACTCACTCAAGGCCCGTCCTCCTCATTGGCGGCGTGATGTCACTCCTGGCCGTACCGGTCTCCCGTCGATGCCGACGTTGCGTAGCTGCGGACTCCGTAGCCCTGTCGCCGGTCGGCGCCCTCGGTGCGGGTGAGCAGGAATCCCGGCTCGTTAGCCGGTCGCTGGACGAGGAACATCAAGGCAGTTGTCTGACGGCCCAGACTCGCGTCGTACGCCAGCACCCGGATGTAGTGGTTCGGGAACGTCGCCCGGCAGTCGTTGATCTCCGCGAGGACACCGTCCGGCTCGTCCTGGTCGAACAGGGGCAGCCCCCACATCTCCCAG
The DNA here is from genome assembly GCA_051001655.1 of Nocardioides sp. Lineage (GTDB taxonomy): Bacteria > Actinomycetota > Actinomycetes > Propionibacteriales > Nocardioidaceae > Nocardioides_B. Next base: position 4,632 of record JBPCND010000286.1, read on the forward strand.
TAGATGTTGCGCGGATGCGGATCGTCGGTGTACTCGACCGACACCGGACAGCCGTTGAGCAGGGCGTAGCGGACCTGGGCAGCGATCTCGTCGTCGGTCAGCTCGGGGAGGTAGGCGAAGGTTCCATGACGCAGGTACATGTCGGTGTCTCCTAGACGCTTGCAGTCAGCACGGCGTCGGGTGAGTCGGTGGAGGTGTAGTCGAAGGTGATGTCGCCCCAGGTCGCGAGCGCCACCTCGAGCGGCTTGCAGCTCGCGGCCGTCCTCCGGAGGATGTCGGGTCCCTCCCGAAGGAAGTCACGGCCCTCGTTGCGAGCCTTGACCACGGTCTCGAGCGCCACCCGGTTCGCCTCTGCCCCGGCTGCGATCCCCAACGGGTGTCCGATGGTCCCACCACCGAACTGGAGCACCACGTCGTCACCGAACAGGTCCAGGAGCTGGTGCATCTGCCCCGCGTGGATCCCACCCGAGGCGACGGGCATTACGCTGGGCAGGCTCGCCCAGTCCTGGTCGAAGAAGATGCCGTTGGCCGGGTTGGTGGGGATGTGGTCGTCACGAAGAGTGTCGTAGAACCCTCTGGTCGTCGCCGGGTCGCCCTCGAGCTTGCCGACAACCGTGCCGGCGTGCAGATGGTCGACACCGATCAGGCGACACCACTTGGCGATCACCCGGAAGCTCACGCCGTGTGTCTTCTGCCGGGTGTAGGTCCCATGCCCGGCCCGGTGCAGGTGGAGGAGCACACCGTTCCTCCGCGCCCAGTGCGACATGGACTGCATCGCGGTGTACCCGATGGTCAGGTCGATCATCACCACCACGCTGCCCTGCTCCTTGGCGAACTCGGCCCGCTCGTACATCTGTTCCAGCGTGGCGGCGGTGACGTTGAAGTAGTGGCCCTTGAGCTCGCCTGTCTCGGCCATGGCCTTGTTGACACCCTCCATGCCGAACAGGAAGCGATCGCGCCAGCGCATGAACGGCTGGGAGTTGATGTTCTCGTCGTCCTTGGTGAAGTCCAGCCCACCGCGGCATGCCTCATAGATCACGCGGCCGTAGTTTCGGGCGGAGAGTCCGAGCTTCGGCTTGACCGTGGCGCCCAGCAGTGGCCGCCCGTACTTGTTCAGGTACTCCCGCTCCATCACGATGCCGTGCGGGGGGCCCTGGAACGTCTTCACGTAGGCGACCGGGATCCGCATGTCCTCGAGACGCAACGCCTTGAGCGGCTTGAAGCCGAAGAAGTTGCCGATGATCGACGACGTGAGGTTCGCGATCGACCCCTCCTCGAACAGGTCGATGTCATACGCGACGTAGGCGAAGTACTCACCGGGACGTCCAGACACCTCGTCCACCCGATAACACTTGGCCTGGTAGTGCGTGTTGGCGGTAAGACGGTCGGTCCACACCACCGTCCAGGTCGCCGTCGAGGACTCTCCAGCGACGGCGGCCGCGGCCTCGATCGGGTCGACTCCGTCTTGCGGGCTGACCCGGAAGACCGCGAGCACATCGGTCTGTTTGGGTTCGTAGTCCGGGTTGTAGTAGCCCATGTCCGCGTACTTCTGAACACCCGGATCCCATCGGTCCTTCGCGGCGCCGTCTGCCATCACTGTCTCCTCAATGCAGTGGAGAGTCCCCCGGTCGGTGCTGCCAACGTCGCATCCCCACACCTGAGACACAAGTGAATCTTTGCTACTAACGATGAACTCACTGCTTAAGTTTGGGTACGCTTGCCGGGTGGCGACGGTGACCTGGGGTCGGATGCGGACATTCCTCGCCGTGGTCGACCATGGCAGCGTCCGGGCTGCGGCGACGTTCCTCCATGTCACCGAACCGGCCGTCTCCTCCGCGGTCGCCCAGATCGAGAGGCGCCTCGCCACCGAGCTCCTCGCCAGGGACGGACGCGGTGTCCGCCTCACCGAGGCCGGACGGGTCTACGCGCACTACTGCCGCAGAATCCTCGGCCTTATCGACGAGGCAGCGGCTGCCGTGCAGACTGCAGAGACAGGACGACTCCGCATCGGTGCCGTCGCCACGGCCAGCGAGCACGTGTTGCCGCGGCTGCTCGCAACGTTCCGACAGCGATTTCCCGAGGTTGAGTTGAACTTGTCCGTCCTCCCCCGCGACGACCTTTTCGAGGAGCTGGCGCAGCACGAGACCGACGTGGTGTTCGCCGGTCGCCCACCACCGGGTTCCGGTCTGGTTACCCGTGCCCGCCGCGAGAACACGCTGGTCGTGGTGAGTGCTCCCGGGCGGTTCCCCGACCCGGTGTCCGCAACCTGGCTGCTGCGCGGTCCCGGCTCGGGAACGAGAGACACCACCTTCGGACTGCTCACCCAGCTCGAGGCGTCGCCGCCGACCCTGACCCTGGGCACACACGGGGCCGTCGTGGCCGCAGCTAGAGAGGGCCTGGGAGTGACGCTGGTCCACGCCGACGCAGTCGGTGACGATCTCGAGACCGGCGCCCTGGAGCAGGTCGCCCTCGCCAGCACCCCCCTGGACCGGCCCTGGCACGTCGTGACCGCCGACACACCCACCCGATCTGCGCAGCTGTTCCTCGCCCACGTCACCAGCCCCGATGAGGTGGGCGACGCGGCATTTTACCTGTACAACCGCACGGCAGGGTGAGTCGACGCCGCCGGTTCTGCGGGACAGTCGATGGTGGTCGACCTCGACCTCGAACCTGGAGGACTCCTGCCCAATCTCAACCAGGTCGCCTAGGATCTCGTCCAGGCAGGGCGCGGAATCCTTGCCGCCGACGACAGCATCAAGACGATGCCGGCCCGGCTGACCGCTGAAGGGATCGAAGCGTCGAAGACGAGCCGACGGGACTACCGCGAGCTGCTGCTCACCGCGCGTTCATTCTGTGCGACTATACGTTCGGTGACGCGCTGGCTGACGGGCAGCCCTTCCCGCAGGCCTGCCTCGACTGGCGTGCTCCCCGGAGTGAAGGTCGACACCGGGACCTCGCCGCTCCCGAAGGGCAACGGCGCCATGATCACCGTAGGTCTCGACGGCCTCGGCGGCCGGCTCTCCGACTACGCCACCCGAGGCGCCGCCTTCGCGAAATGGCGGGCGGTCATCGACGTTAGGAACGCGAGCGAGTACTCCCTCGAGGCCAACGCTCACTCGCAGGCCCGCTATGCAGCACTCTGCCAGGACAACGGGATCGTGCCGAT
>JBPCND010000287.1:0-4005 GCA_051001655.1 Nocardioides sp.
GGTCCACGCCAACCCCGACAACTACAGCAACGTGCCCACTCGCTACGCCCCCGAGGTCGACGCCATGACCAAGGCCACGGGTGACGCTGGCGACCGCATCGCCTGCGGGGTGGTCAAGCGCTCCTAGAAGGAGAGCAACGAGGTGATGTCCCACTGGGGGTCGACCGTCCGGCAGCGCGTCGCGGACCTTCGAGGGCAGGCGTCTCCGGGGAACGGCCCCTAACCTCGATCCACGCTCAAAAAATGGTGAGGTCTGCTCAGGTCAGGGGAAGCGGTAGCGGAGGCGGCGGCCTTCCCACCAGGGGACGGGGAGGTCGATCTCGGCGTAGCCGGCTTGAAGCAGGACGCCACCTCGGGGGGAGGGGACGAACACGGCGTCACCGAGGTCGCGACCGTGTTCATGACCGACCACAGCAAGCGGGCGCCGTAGCTCAACTCGCCCCGCTTCGCCGTGACCCAGATGAAGAAGTTGTCTGGATCAGGATCGGGAGTGATGTGCCAGGCCGCCCAGGCGCGGTGGTCATTGTCCTCAGGCACGATGTGCCACTCCTTCCCAACGGGCCGACGTAACGCTTGGCACACCACGATCACGCCGACCGCTGTTCCTCATCGGGAGAGTGCCGGCACCGGGGGGACCGGGTACGCGCCACCGGATTGATCAGCTCGGCGACTCGGCCTAGGACCTTGAGGTCGGTCAGACTCGGCTCTGCCCGACCGAGCGGTCGCCGCGGCTGCAGGCCTCGACGATCTCCCTCTTGAACTCCGGGGTGAACGAACGACGGCGCCGGGGCTTCTTCTTTCCCACGGTCTCCATGATGGGCATCCTTTCCGGCGCTTCGCGCCTGATGGTGGATGTCCGTCAAACCGGGTCAGGCCCAATCTGCGTGAGGCGTTCGTTGCACACGTCCCGGGCGAAACCACTGAAGCCGATCGCGGTCAGCTTCTCCGAGATGTCGACCGAGGTGAAGTCAGCCGGCTCCTGGAGCGCCTCGGTCTCGTTCAGCGTGCGCATGTCGCGATGCCCAGTGACCTTGACGCCGATCTTGAACGTGTAGTTCATGCCGGAGTGTTTGATGAGCGTGTTGATGACTCGCTGCTGGTAGTCGAGCAGGTTCTCGTACTCGTCGAGTAGGAAAAACAGCAGTCGGTCGCTGAACTGCGGCAGCTGGCGGAGGTAGTTCACAAACAGGTCGATCGGGGCCGCCTGCATGCTCAACCGCCCCGGACCCTCGTCGATGATGTTGTTGATACGGGCCTCGAAGTCGATGATCCCTGCTTCGAGGGCCCAGTCCGGAGCTTCAAGGCTGTCAGCCGCGTCGATATGCAGGCTCTTCGCAATAAGGCCCGCCGCCCGGCGGTCGAGCGGATCGCTATCTGGCACACGCTGTGCGAACCACAGCGCGAGGCCCGCGAGCTGCTTGCACAGCACGAGGTTCACGTAGTGGCCGAAGATCGGGAACCAGGCTTCCTCGGCGAGGTGTTCCCCTTGGAATGCCGTGACGCGATTGGTATCGAGTCGCCAATACATGCCGAACCGTTCCCAGTCCCTCGGGTCTGCGTTCGCCTCGGAGGCGATAGCGGCCTGCCCTTCGTAGCTGAGGATCCGCAGTACCGTGGTCTTCCCGGTCCCGCGTCCCCCTCGAAGGATGCAGGGCTTCGAGCTGAGCAGCTCCGGCAGGTACTCCGGGCTCCGGTAGGTGTCGTAGAGGCGCGGGCCCAGCCACTCGGCTCGAAGCCCCCCGAACAGGTCGGTGACGCTCGAGCGAGCGTGCATCTGCGGGGCGGGGCTGCCCGGTGTCGGGTCGTCCGCTCTTGTCTTGGGAGCGCTCATCGTCGGGTCACGATCGGGTACCAGCCTTCGTCCTCGCAGTAGAAAATAGGAAGCGTGGTGTCGGGTGTGTTGTGCTCGAAGCCGAGGGCAAGGCCCAGCCCGCCCCACCCGAACACTTCCTCGCTGGTGCCGCTGCGCCCAGCTGCAGCGCGCACCACGGATTCGACTTGGCCACGCAAATACGTCGGCATGACCTCCGAGTCGGGGTGTAAGACGCTCATGCGTTCGGACAGCACGTGCGCGGCCGATACCTTCGGAGGGTCGGGCAGATCATTGATCGCCTTGAGGGCGGCCGACGTGCACACCGCTGGGCAGAAGTAGATGTCCACTCCCTTCTTCGCCAGCTCGGCATACGACACCCGGGACCCGTCGGGAAGGTCGTAGTTCCGGTTCCAGCCCTCGGTGAACTGGAACCCGGTACCGGCGAAGTCATCGACGATGATGACGGGCTTCTCTGACCCGGCGATCAGTTCCGCAGCAAGCGACGCAGCGGGGCGGATCTGTTCGGGGTTGGACAGAATCTGCCGAGTCTTGCGAGCGAACATGTACCCGGACTTCGTTTCGTCATGTCGGTCGTCGGGACTGATGAGGTGAGTGACCTGCACGTTTTGGAGAAACCGAAGCCACTGGGCGCGCCGTCGGGCGTAGTCCGCACCGGCGGTGCTCACCTGAGCCGACAGCTGGCGGATCGAGGTCTCGAGAAGCCGGTCGGTCATCTCGGTGTTGAAATAGATGAAGGCGTTGAGGAGAGCGAGCGCGACGTCCTCCTCGTCATGGTGGAAGTTCGAGAGCCAGCGTTCCGGGTCGGACTGGCGCAGGTGCGGCCAGACGCCACAGCACGGCAAGCGGCCGAGCACGTAGCTCGGTCCGATGTCACGGCTGGTGAGCTCCGTATCGACATCGCCATGGTGCAGGCCGCGGCCGACTCCGCGACCGCCCGGGCCGACGGCGCCGAGCGATTGCTTGGTGAGGCCCGAGCCGAGCTGGTGATCGAGCGCCACCGTCATGACGTCAGCCTCTCGCAGCTCCACACCGAGCGACTGCTATGCGACAACACCCGGGCCCGGGAATGGGCGGGGTGGGAGCCGCAGGTGACCCTGGAGGAGGGGCTGGCGAGGACGGCGGCGTGGGCGGAGGAGCACCACGGCACGCTGAAGGCCGGCTCCTACCAGGTGTGACGGCTCGCCTCGAACCCCTGGGGGTTCTGCGGTCCGGCAGCCGACGGCAACGAGTCATGGTCGTGGTGATCCTTGTCCCAGGATCCATGGGCGTCCTCGCCGCCTGCCTGCTGGCCGCCATGATCCAGTGGCCGGCCACCGACGATCCCCGCAAGGCCGACGCGGTGGTCGTACTCTCCGGCGACCACGGCGAACGCCTGGGCCGGGCCAAGGAGCTGGTGGCCGCCGGCGTCGCGCCCACCCTGGTGCTCGCCGGCGCGCCTGACCGAGCGGAGAACCTCGACATGTGCGCGGGCCGGACGAGCTTCGACGTGGTGTGCCTGCGGCCCGAGCCCGATAACACCCGCACGGAGGCGGCCGCGACCGCCGAGCTGGCCCGCAGCCGCAACTGGCGGGCGCTGGTAGTGGTGACCTCGACCAGCCACGTCGCCCGAGCCCGGCTGATTTTCGACCGATGCTTCGCCGGTTCACTGCAGGTGGTCGGCGCCGACCCCCCTACCGGCTCGGCCGCGCTGCGCAGGGCGAGGATCCACGAGTGGTTCGGCATGGTCCATGTGCTGGGGTCACGTGACTGCTGAGCAGGTGAGCGAGGAGCAGGCTGCAGGACTCACGCTCCGCCACCGGGGCCCTGACTCCTCCGGGTCCACCGAGGCGTCGGAGGGGTGGACACCACCCGTTCCGAGCGCGACGCCGACGAGGCGATGTGCCGGTGGGGGCGTTTCTCAGCGGCGGCACCTGGTCTGAGGGCTCAGCGGGGCGGTCGTCGGCACCGCCGTCGCCAACCTGGCCTTGCTGGCGTACTGGCGCCTTCTCGGGTGACGAGGGTGGGCAACGACCCCGGGCTGCGCGACGATCCGGTCGTGGGAGTTACGGTCGTGATCGTCGACGACCATGCCGGCTTTCGAGCCATGGCCCGCACGATGCTCGAGGACGCGGGGTTCGCCGTGGTCGGGGAGGCGGCCGACGGCGAGGCGGCGTTGGCCGCGGTGCGGTCCC
>JBPCND010000288.1:0-4284 GCA_051001655.1 Nocardioides sp.
GACCCAGCCGCAGGGCCTCGATGGGATCGAGGTGGTGGGCGATTCCTACGAGGCGTGCAAGGACGCCGACCTACTGCTCATCCTCACAGATTGGCCCGAGTTCGCCGACGCCGACCTCGACAAGGTCGCCGAGCTCCCCGGCGAGCGGCGCGTAGTCGACACCCCCCGCAACCTGCTCGACCCGGGCGACATGGCGGGCCGGGGATTCCTGTACGACAGCATCGGCCGCCCCGCCCCCTGCTCGAGCCGACCAGCAGCCCACTCCACCCCGGAGCGAGTGAGCACCGCCGTCATCACCGGCTCCGCCGGCCTCATCGGCTCGGAGGCCGCCTTGCATTTCGGCCGCTCGGCATGGACGTCGTCGGCGTCGACAACGACATGCGCAGGGTCTTCTTCGGCGAGGACGGACGTTCGGGCAAACAGCGGGCAGACCAACGTCGACAAACGGCCTCAGCGGGGGCCAACCGCAACCATCCCGCCGAGCACGAAAGCCCTGGTAGGGCAGTTCTGACAGACTGCGAGCCAACTCCGACCGTCGGACCTCGTGCACTGATACTCAAGCGGGCCGATCGTGTTGGCGAAGCGCCGGGCCATCACCGTCCGGTCACCGCCTGAGCGGACGATGTCAGCCCCGAGAGCGGTTAACCGGCCTCAGTGTCGGCGATCGGGAGGGCTGACCTGGGATCGAAGTCGACGTCGTGGCGGAGATACACCGTCCGGATCGCCTGCTCCTCGCGCAGCGTCCCCACGGTGGCGAACGCAGAACCGGCCTCGGCGAGCCCGGTGAGCAACCGGCGATAGCCGTCGACGTCGAATGTCGGGAGCCTCATCGCACTAGTTCGGAAGGAACGAGAAGTTGCGCCAGGCAGGGTCGGGGCGGATCTGGTCGCACTCCACGGGGCCCCGGTCGGTCAGGAGGAAGAACCGGTAGCCCACGGGCGCCAGGGTGGCCTCGATGGCCCGGCCGGTCCCCGCCCTGAGCACCTCGCACATGATCGCCGGCCGGTCGGTCTCCAGCGTCCGCACCATCCCTTTGAACACGTCGTCCTCGGTGTTCTCCGTGTCGATCTTCACGAGGTCGACCCGACCCGCCAAGCCGTTGTCCTCCACGAACCTGTCGACCGTCGTCACCTCGATCTCCGAGCTGACCACCCGAGAATCGGTGATGGATCGCATGAACTCACTCGAAAGGCTGGAGCTGCTCGGGATTCCGTCCTGGACGTGGAAGAACTCGGCCTTGCCTTCCTCGCGGCCGAGCGCCAAGGGGACGCACGAGACGTTGTCGAGGTTGTTGAGGGCGATGTTCCGTGCGAGCCGCTTCCTGACCCGCGCCAGCGGCTCGAAGGCGTACACCGAACCGGCGGGGTTGGCGAGCGCGGCGAGGAGCGTGAAGTAGCCGACGTGGGCACCGACGTCGAGCGTGACCCGGGCGGTGGTCGCCAGCTTCCAGAACGGCTCCGCCGTCTCCGGCTCGTGACCCGCCCATCCTCGCCAGAACACCGCGGTGGCGATGTCGTCGTCACCGAGGGACCACATCCGCAATGGCTGCCCCGACGGCAGGAGGTCCTCGATGGCACCCGTGCGTGGCACGTACCTGGCGACGGGCGGCCAGTTCCGCGCGCTCTGAGGAAGCGCGGCGCGCAGGGCGGCGGTGACCGGCGCGTTGAGGGGCGGCCAGGTGACGGCCGCCTTGACTGACCGCCTCAATAGCTGCAGCTTCCTCACGCTTTCGCCCGGAATCCAACGGACTGAGACACCTTAGCCCTGATCCACCGATTGGGGACGGCCTGACGGCCTGACCCATCACGTGGAAGTGCCCCCTGACCAGGGAGAATGGCGGTTGCGAAGCCAGCCAGAATCCCTAATCGGAGGGCACCTCTTGATGCGATCATCGGGGTCTGGCCGGTCTCATCGCCTGGCCGGCGGTCGAGCCGATCTTCGTCGCCCGCCTCGCCGCCCGGAAACGCTCATGCCGCGGATGGTTGCCGGGTGGACTGGATCAGGACGCGGTCGCCCCTACCACGCGTTCCGGTCAGGGATCCGTAGCTGGCCCAGCGGCGGCCGGCGCCAATTCCCATGGAGACGGCGACCCCCCGCAGTCTCGCAAGCACCGATCGGACGAGGTCGGCAAGAGGCGGCGCCCGGACCTGCACAGGACTTCGCCACTTGCTCCCCCAGGCCGGCATGGCGGTTCGGTATGTGCTGTAGCGCTCACGCTCCGAGCGACGCAGGCCACTCTCACCCACGGCCCGAGCTCGGCCCGCAGCTCGTCGTCGCCGGTGACGAGAGTCGCCTTCAGGGCGATCATGGCGCTGGTGTGGGCTTTCATGGCCGTGTCGCGTGCGATCTTCACCAGCCGCACCGTCTCGATGGCGCCGTCCGCCGTCTTGGGGACGGCGGTGGAGGTGCCGGCCAGAACCTCCCGGGCGGCGTGCTCGGCGTTGAGGGTGTCGCTCTTCCCGTTGGCTTTGCGGTCGGCCTCCTGCTCGGTCGGTTCACCTCGATGACCTTGGCGCCACGGCGGCGCGGGAAGCTGGCCAGCCCGGTGTCTACGCCTCGCCGGAGGACGACACCGTGACAATCGCGGCGCAGACAAGCTGCTAGCCAGCCGGCCCTTCATCGCCGGCGCTCGTCAAACTGGACTTGACGTCAGTTAGGACTCAGCCACGACGCGGACCGCCCGGGGGAGGCGAGGGGACGGCCGCCGAGATCGCGCTCATGATTGCGCCGGCCATAATCAGCTCTCGGGCAGACAGCGGGCAGACCAACGTCGACAAACGGCCTCAGCGGGGGCCAACCGCAACCATCCCGCCGAGCACGAAAGCCCTGGTAGGGCAGTTCTGACAGACTGCGACCAACTCCGACCGTCGGACCTCCTGCACTGGGGGTCAAGTACGTGGAGGAGGACTCAAGTCGCCGCTACGGCCTTTGGGACATGACAGGACCTGGAGGTGCCGCCAAGGGCAACCCTTTCTATGAGGTAATGGGTGTGACGCGCTATTGGCGTTACTCGGAAGCGACGATGGCTCAGCTAATCGCTGAAGGGCGCGTCGTCCAGCCAAGTCCGCGGGCAGTGCCCCGATACAAGCGATATCTCGATGAGACCGCGGGCGTGCCGCTGCAGGATGTCTGGGATGAAATCTCTGCGATCAACTCGCAGGCCCAGGAACGGCTTGGCTACGACACCCAGAAGCCCGAGGCGCTCATCAAGCGCATCATCGAGTCGTCGTCCGATCCCGGATCGATCGTGCTCGACTGCTTCGTTGGATCGGGTACGACTGCGGCGGTCGCCGAGAGACTAGGACGCCGGTGGATCGCGGTCGACATCGGCCGGTTCGCTGTCCACACCACCCGCAAGCGGCTCCTGGCCATCCAAGGAGTCAAACCGTTCGTGGTGGCCAATCTTGGAAAGTACGAGCGCCAATGGTGGCAAAAGGCGACGACGGGGGCCGAAGTCGAGGCGTACCTCGACTTCATCATCGAGCTGTACCGGGCCAAGCCTGTCCGGGGCTTCGCTCACATCCATGGCACGAGCAGCTCCACTGCGGTGCATGTCGGGGCGGTCGACGCTCCCGTCACCTTCGACGAGGTGGCCCTGGCCATCGAGGACGCCGCGTCCGGCGGCTTCACCGGCCTGGACATTCTTGGCTGGGAGTGGGAGATGGGCCTGCACGAAATGGTGCAGGACGAGGCCAAGGCTCGCTCGCTCGCCCTTCGGCTCCGGCGCATCCCCCGTGAAGTCATGGACGAGCGCGCCGTCCTCTCGGGCGAGGTGAGCTTCCACGAGCTTGCCCATCTCAAGGCCACCACGTCAGTCGACAAGAGACTGGTGACGGTGACGATTGACGACTTCGTCCTCTCCAGTCCGGACCTGGTGCCGGCCGCCGTCCGCGACAAGGTCAAGGTTTGGAGCGACTACATCGACTACTGGGCGGTCGACTTCGCTCACGACGGCGGTATCTTCTTGAACACTTTCCAAGCGTTTCGCACCCGAGCCGAGCCGAAGCTGAGCCTTCGCGCACAGCACGCATACGACGCCAACGGCGCCTACGCGGTGCTCGTGAAGGTGGTTGACATCTTTGGTTCGGACACGACGACATCGCTACGCGTCGCAATCCCCTGAACGTGGGAGATCCCCACGCCCTCCCGGAGGCCCGCAAACCGAGCTCCATACCGCTCGTCGAGGTGCTTCGGCGTGAGGTCGGGGCTTGGCGCGCCGGGGGGCGTTACGACGGCGCCCGGCCAACGACCAAGCGTCTGCTGGAGCACTGGTTCCTCGACGAG
>JBPCND010000289.1:0-4271 GCA_051001655.1 Nocardioides sp.
TTCTTCCGCGACGTCGCCGACCACGTCGTGCGAGTCACCGAGGCGGTGGAGGCACTCGACAATCTGCTCTCGACGGCCTTCGACGCCCACCTGGCGCGGATCAGCGTCCAGCAGAACGAGGACATGCGAAAGATCTCGGCCTGGGTGGCGATCGCCGCCGTGGGGACTCTGGTCGCCGGCATCTACGGCATGAACTTCGACAACATGCCCGAGCTGCACTGGCGCTATGGCTACTTCGGGGCACTCGCACTCATGGGCGTCGCCTCGGTGGTCCTCTACCGGGTGTTCAAGAAGTCCGGATGGCTGTGAACCTCAGGCCGTCAGTACGCCGGTCGCCACCATCAGCAGCGTGAAGCCACCCAGGCCGATCCGGTAGATCACGAACGGCAGGTAGGACCTCGTGCTGACGTAGCGCAACAACCACGCGATCGCGGCGTACCCGACGACGAAGGAGACGACCGTTGCCAGGAGCGTCGGCCAGGGTCCGTAGGCGTTGTCCCCGCCCGGGATCTCGGGCAGCTCGAACAGTCCGGCTCCGACGACCGCCGGGATCGCGAGGAGGAACGCGAACCGGGTGGCGGCCTCGCGGTCGTAGCCCAGCATCCGACCCATGCTGATGGTTGCGCCCGACCGGGACACACCGGGCACGAGCGCGCAGGCCTGTGCGAGACCGAGCAGGACCGCGTGCCGCAGCGACATCTGGCCGATGGCTCGATCCGTGCGACCGATGCTGTCGGCGACTCCGAGCACGACGCCGAGCACGATCAACGTCGTGCCGATGATCCAGAGGTTGCGGAAGTCCTGCTCGATGACGTCCTTGAGGAGCACGCCGAGGATCACGATCGGGAGCGACCCGACGATGATGTACCACCCCATCCGTGAGTCCAACGCTCCGCGGAGCTCGGGCCGATAGAGCGAGCGCACCCAGGAGGACCCGATCCGCCAGATGTCCTTGCGGAAGTAGAGGAGCACCGCAAGCTCGGTGCCGATCTGGATCACCGCGGTGAACGCTGCCCCCGGGTCGCCCCAACCGAAGAGCTCCGGGAAGATCCGCAGGTGAGCCGAGCTCGAGATCGGCAGGAACTCCGTCAAGCCCTGGAGGACGCCCAGGGCCACGGCCTTGAGGAAGTCGAGCACGGGAACTCCTGAATCGGACCAGCGAGGCGCGCATCACCTTACGGGCAGTCCGGCCCGACCCGTCGGCTAGGTTGACGCCATGCAGCAGCGCTCCCTGGGTCGCACCGGCCTCCAGGTGTCCCGGCTGGGCCTCGGCACGCTGACCTGGGGTCGCGACACCGACGAACACGAGGCTCGCGACCAGCTCATCGCCTTCACCGAGGCCGGAGGGACCCTGGTCGACACGGCGGCGGGCTACGGCGATGGTGCGGCCGAGGAGCTTCTCGGCACGCTGATCGGCGATCTCGTCGACCGCGACGACCTGGTGATCGCCACCAAGGCCGGGGTCAGTCGGGTCCGGGGCACTCGTGCGTCCGACACGTCGAGGGGCACGTTGATCCGGACGCTGGATGCATCCCTGCGAAGGCTCGGGGTTGACCATGTCGACCTCTGGCAGGTGCACACCTGGGTGGACGGCACCCCGCTGGAGGAGACCCTGTCGGCCCTGGACTACGCAGTCAGCACCGGGCGTGCGGCGTACGTCGGCGTCTCCAACTACACCGGCTGGCAGACCGCGCAGGCTGCCACCTGGCAGCGTGCCGTCCCGGGTCGCGCGGTGCTTGCCTCCACGCAGGTGGAGTACTCACTGCTCAACCGGCGGGCGGAGGCCGAGGTGTTCCCGGCGGCTGACTCGTTGGGACTCGGCGTGCTGCCGTGGTCGCCGCTGGGCCGGGGCGTCCTGACCGGCAAGTACCGCACCGGAACCCCGGCCGACTCACGAGCCGCCTCGCCACACTTCGCCAGCTTCGTCGGAGGCTACCTTGACGAGAGCTCGGCACGCGTGGTCGAGGCAGTAGTACGAGCTGCCGAGGGCCTCGAGTGGAGTCCACTCGAGGTCGCCTTGGCGTGGGTGAGGGACCGCCCCGGCGTCACCGCACCGATCCTGGGTGCGCGGACGGCTGCACAGCTGCGCGGTTCCCTCGGGGTCGAGGACTGTGTGCTGCCCCCGGAGCTCGTCGCAGCTCTCGACGACGTCTCGTCCGGCTCGACCTGAGTGGCGATGCTGGGACCAGGCCGCCGGCGCGTGTCACCATGAGGGACATGTCCACCGCGCCGCTGCACACCACCGCCAACGGGCGGGCGATGCGCCTCGGTGTGGAGCTCGAGTTCGAGCGGCTGACCATCTCCCGGGAGTTCTCCCGCAGCTCGGTCACCCGGATGCTCGTCGAGCGCGCCGAGCGCGGGGGGTGGGAGCTCGACCGACTGCGGCTCTCCGCGGACGGCACCCGTCGGGTCGTGCTGCGGCGCAAGATCATCCGCCAGCCGCGGCCGTCGTACGTCGGCTGACCGTCGCGCCGTCCGCTGGGCGCCGTACTGTGTCAGGCCCGGTCGAGGAAGCGGTCGAAGACCCGTGCGCCGAACTTCAAGGCGTCGACCGGCACGCGCTCGTCCACCCCGTGGAACAGCGCCGTGAAGTCGAGGTCCGCCGGCAGGCGCAGCGGCGTGAAGCCGAAGCACCGGATGTCCCGCTTGGCCCAGTGCTTGGCGTCCGTGCCGCCGCTCATGAGGTACGGCGCCACCGTGGCCTCCGGGTCCTCGTCAAGGATCGAGGCGGTCATCGCGTCGACCAGGTCACCGTCGAAGGTAGTCTCCAACCCGGCCTGCAGGCTTACGAACTCGATCGCGACGTGGTCTCCGGTGAGCTCGGCGAGGGTGGCGAGGAACTCGTCCTGGTAGCCGGGCAGGAACCGACCGTCGACGTGTGCGGTCGCCTCCCCCGGCACGACGTTGACCTTGTAGCCGGCCGACAGCATGGTGGGGTTCGTCGTGTTCTTGATGACTGCACCCAGCATCCGCGCGGCCGAACCGAACTCCTCGACCAGCGCCTCGACGTTCTCCGGAGTGGCCTCGGCACCGGCGACCTCACCGACAGCGGAGAGCAACACCTGCATGGAGGGCGTGAGCCGCACCGGCCAGTCGTGGGCGCCGATCCGGGCAACGGCCTCAGCCAGCCGGGTCACCGCGTTGTCGGGGTGCCGCATGGAGCCGTGACCGGCGTTGCCCTCGGCGGACAACCGCATCCACGCCATGCCCTTCTCTGCCGCCTCGATGAGGTAGAACCGCTGACCGCGGATCATGGTGCTGAAGCCACCCACCTCGCCCACGGCCTCCCGGCAGCCCTCGAGCAGATCCGGTCGCTTGAGCACGATCTGCTCGGCGCCTTCGTGCCCACCGGCCTCCTCGTCGGCGGTGAAGACCAGCACCATCGGCCGCTCCGGCTCGGCTCCGGCACGGGTCCGTGCCCTCACCACCGAGAGCAACATCGCGTCGAAGTCCTTCATGTCGACCGCGCCGCGTCCCCATACGTAGCCGTCCTGCACCTCGCCCGAGAACGGATGCACCTGCCAGTGCTCGGCATCGGCGGGTACGACGTCGAGGTGACCGTGCAGCAGCAGCGGGTCTCGGTCGCTGTCCGTCCCACCCCATCGCGCCACGACGTTGGTCCGTCCAGCCACCCCCTCGAAGAGCTCGCAGTCGATGCCGACCTCGTCGAGCAGGCCGGCGACGTGCTCGGCGGCCTTCCGCTCCCCCGGCCCGGACCCGTCCCCGTAGTTCGTCGTGTCGATGCGGATGAGGTCCCGGCAGATCTCGACGACCTCTGCGGCCGGGTCGTACGGCGTCGTACCCTCGCTGTGGCTGCTCATCGCCCCATCCTGACATCCTGCGCGGCGGGGTCGCCCGATGCGGAGATCCGGACCCACTCTTGCTACAGTTGCCGCCGCGCTGAGGGCTCGGTCAGAGTGTCGGCACAGCATAGGAAACACACCCTGTCCGGGTGGCGGAATAGGTAGACGCGCTAGCTTGAGGTGCTAGTGCCCGTATTAGGGCGTGGGGGTTCAAGTCCCCCCTCGGACACAGTTGATGGGCCCCGAATACCGGGGCCTATCGGTATTTTACGGACACGATTGTGGCTCTCGTGGAGCGCATGTCCCACTCATGTCCCACTCATGTCCCACGCGTCGCCTCGACCGTGTCCACGTCATGTCCCACTCGTCACCTGACGGAAGCAGGACATCGCATTGGGAGTTCAGCATGGCAAGGATCAGGAAGCGCCGTCGTGCCGACGGCGGCGTCAGCTATCAGGTCCGCTGGGT
>JBPCND010000290.1:0-2670 GCA_051001655.1 Nocardioides sp.
AGAATCGAGCCGAGCTGTTCGTGTCCGGCCACCACCACAGCTATCAGCGGTTCTCTCCGCGGAACGCGGCGTACGCCCCCGCTACTGACGGAGTGGTGCCGATCGTGTCGGGCACCGGCGGGAAGTCCTTCTCCGCGTTCGGCACCGCCAACCGGAGCGAGTACCGGCAGAACACCGAGCACGGGGCGATGCGCCTGAACCTTTCTCCGAGCAGCTACTCCGGCTCGTTCGTCAACATCGACGGCGAAACGATGGACTCGTTCGCTGGCTCGTGCCGTCCCTGACCCGACTCGACGCTGCGTAACCGGATCCACCGCTGTCTGTCCCAGGAGCGGTTGCGGAAGGATGACTACAGCACCGTCCTGGCCGACCCGGCGGCACGTCTCCCGACGCGACCGCAACCACGGTTCGATGAGAAAAGCCGAATCACGTGCCTGTCCCCGTCTGAGTAGTACGCTCCGCAAGACCCGTCTTGCTCTGGCGGGCAAGGGGGCCGGGGGCCGGAAGGATTCGTTGCACGATGATCGGCATTGATGCCCGAACTCCAGTGCCTACCCAGTGTGGGTTCGCTCTCGCTCCTGGCTCGGCCCCGGCTTGAACTCAAGCGAGC
The DNA here is from genome assembly GCA_051001655.1 of Nocardioides sp. Lineage (GTDB taxonomy): Bacteria > Actinomycetota > Actinomycetes > Propionibacteriales > Nocardioidaceae > Nocardioides_B. The sequence continues at coordinate 611 of JBPCND010000290.1, forward strand.
CCGTGGGGGGACAGGAGTTGAAGTCGGTTGGAGTCGAGGTTGCCGAGGCGGTCGACGCCGCGTTGAGTGGACCCGTGCTCGTCATCGGTTCTCCTCCGCCGGGTGGGCGTGACCTCGACCTGCTCGCGCAACCAGACGACTACAAAGCGATATCAAGCTGGTTGGGCGAGGCAGGTTTCGTGCGCTGGCGGCACACGTGGGCCAGGTTCGACGAGCCCGGCGTTTACGGTGTTGAGCTGTGCTCGACCGCTCGTTGGCGGACCAGTCGTGGCGACGCCTCGTCCCTCTTCGCCGATGCTGAGCCCATCGCGGGATTTCGCCACCTCCGCAGTCCAAGTCCCGCCACCGTCTTGCTGCTCGCGGCCCGGGGCAGCGTGACGCGTCGGGGGCGCATTACCGAGAAGGTGCGGCGCCGAGTTGACGAGGCGCTGGAGCGTGACCCCGGTGCCTGGCGTGTTGCTGAGGAACGGGCTCGAGACCTCGGCTTGATGAGTGCTGTCCGTCTGCTGCGCGAGTCGTACCAAACCAGCGGGCAGTTGTCCCCGAGCGCGCGGGCGGCCGGACTAGCGGGCGTGCTGCTCTGCGAGGGACCCCTCGGGGCCAAGGCGAAGGTTCTCCTGGGCGCCCGGCCGAGAAGAGTGCGGCCCGCGATCGTCTCGTTCTCCGGTCTCGACGGCTCGGGGAAGAGCACGCAGGTGGGCCAGCTGCAAGCCCGCTTGGATCAGCTCGGCGTCACCTCGGAAGTGCAGTGGGCGGGGTTCAAGCTGGGCAAGCGGTGGCATGCCACCGTCCCGCTCCTCGACCGCCCCATCCGGACCGGACGACAACACGACCGCCAGCCGCACGACCCGGTCTTTCCAGCTGCTCTAGCAGGCAGCAGCCTCGGCCGCCACGCGTGGGTGTTCGTCGTAGTGGGCCTCAACACCGCGCATCTCTGGCGCCTCGTCCTGCGGCGGCGCCCGGGCAGCGACGTGCTCATCTTCGACCGTTTCAGCCCCGACTCGATGGTGAAGCTGGACCTCCATTTCACCAGGTTTCGCGCCATCGACATCGGGTGGCAGCGAAAGCTCTTCACCTTGGTCAGCCCCAAGCCGGAGGTGGGCTTCCTGGTTGACGTGTCCAGCGGTGTCGCCTATGGCCGCCGCCAGGAGCAGACTCCGGAGGAGCTTGCACATATGTGCGAGCTGTACCACGAACACCTGGCCCGCTTCCGCCTGCATCGCTTTGACGGCACCCGGGCGCCAGGACCCTTGAGTGAAGACATAGCGGTAGCAGCCTGGCGAGGCCTGCGGTGAAAAGGGCCAAGTGGCACCAACCGGCACCGGCCGCCGCAGGAGACGCGACTGCGCCGGACGACGTGGTCCTCGGCGCTCTCGCCAAAGCACTGGATCCGTCGCAGGTCCAAGACCTGCGCCTGTCGGTCGAGCAACAGCGGCTCGCCGGCCGGTCGAACATGTACGTCGTCCGCTCCGAAGCGCCGGTGGGAGGTCACAGTCGGTGGGTGGTCAAGCAGCCACACATCGAATGGTCGCAAGACGACGTGGACAACCCCCTGACTGCGCACGGAGAGTTCTCCGCCCTCCAGCGTCTGCATGCCCACTTCGAGCCACTGGACGCCCCGTTCCGCGTCCCTGCCCCCGTTGCCTACTTGCCAGCGCTCGACGCGTTCGCTATGGAGTACGTCGCCGGCGTGACGATCAAGGATCTGTTGAGCTACCGCAGCGCGCTGCGACCCGCGACCCTCGTTGGCGGCCTGACCGCAGCCGGTGCCTTCCTCCGACACCTGCATGCCCTCGAGGACCTGCCGCCGACCGACGTCGACCTGCGGGAGGAGGCGCAGAAGGTCCTAGCCGTCGCGGACGAGAAGCTTCACCCGCTGGGGCTTTCGCTGCCTGCCCGGGTCCGACGCACGATGGTCGAGTTCCCCGCCCTCACCGTGACATCTCCACAGGTACGGCTGCACGGAGACTTCGGTCCGGCCACCATCCCACCCACGAAGAACAGCTCCACCTTCGGACCCACCGCCGCACTGCTTGCGCCCGTAAATCCCGCATCTGGCC
>JBPCND010000291.1:0-7115 GCA_051001655.1 Nocardioides sp.
CCTTGCGCGTGCGGAACTCCTTGCGCAGGCCGACGGTCTCGATGACCGGTGCGCTCATGTTCACCCCCCGGGGTCTGGTCGGGGTCCACCATGGCGCAGGTGCGGCTCAGCCGTACGGATTGAGCACGGGAAAGCGCACCGTGTCGTGGCTGCGGCGTCCGGGCCGCTCGAAGTGTCCGGGCTCGGAGCGTCCGGGCTCGGGGCGGGGAGCATGGTCCGGAGTTCGAGAGTACGGCGCCCAGGCGAGCATCGCGCGCAGGTGCCTCTCCGTCACTGGGGCGACCTCCTCGACGGTGACGTCGCGGCCGAGCTCCTGGGTCAGCGACGTCACGCCGGCGTCGGCGATCCCGCAGGGCACGAAGGTGTCGTACCAGCCGAGGTCGACGTCGCAGTTGACCGCGAAGCCGTGCATGGTCACACCGCGGCTGACCCGGATGCCGATCGCGGCGATCTTGCGCTCCGGACCACGCGGGTCCGCGGCCAGCCACGCACCGCTCCGACCGGGGACCCGCGCGGTAGCTACCCCGAAGTCGGCGCAGGTCGCGATCAGGGCCTCCTCGAGCCGCCGTACGAAGTCGACGACGAGGACGTGCTGGGGCAACCGCACGATCGGGTAGCCGACGAGCTGACCCGGACCGTGGAAGGTGATCTTGCCGCCGCGGTCCACGTCGACCACCGGTGCCCCGGCGACGACCGGGCGCTCGTGCGGCTCGGTGCGCTTGCCGGCGGTGTAGACCGGGGGGTGCTCGAGGAGCAGGACGGTGTCCGCGGCGCCGGCCACCACAGCGGCATGAACCTGGCGTTGCAGGCGCCAGGCGGCGACGTACTCGACCGCCTCGGCACCGTATCCAGCGGCTCGGAACTCGATCTCGCTCACGCGGAGCAGCCTACGCCCGGCCGCTCGGCTCCCTGTCGGACCGATCCGTGACCATGGACCGGGGACCTTTTCGGAGATACCGGGTTCCTGTGAAAGGTCGACATCGAATGGCGAGCTCGTCCCCCCGGTCCAAGCGCTGGGTCCTTCCCCTCCTCGTGGTGCTCCTCTGGCTCTTCGTCGGCGGCCCGCTGGGCTCCTTCTCCGGCAGGCTCGCGGAGGTCCAGGAGAACGACAACGCGAACTTCCTGCCGCAGAGCACCGAGTCCACGACGGTGCTCGAGGAGTTCGTGAGGTTCACCGGGCAGGCGAGCCTGCCGGCCACGGTCGTGTTCGAGCGCGCGGGCGGTCTCACCCAGGACGACGAGGCGGCGATCGCGGACTACGCCGACACGCTCGGTCAGGTCGAGTTCGTCGACGCCTCGGCGGTCGAGCCGCCGGTCCTGTCCGAGGACGGCGAGGCCGCGCAGGTCGTGGTGTCGATCGTCGCCACCGACGGTGAGGAGATCCAGGCCACGGTGGCGCAGATGCGCGACGTGCTTGCGGACCCACCGGCCGGACTGACCGCCCTCGTCGGCGGCCAGGGCGGCGTGCTCGGTGACTTCGTCAAGGCGTTCGGTGCCATCGACGGGATCCTGCTGCTCGTCGCCGGAATCGCGGTGCTCGTCATCCTGCTGCTGGTCTACCGCTCGCCGGTGCTCCCGCTGGTGGTGGTGATCTCCGCCGTCCTGTCGCTGGGTGTCGCATCGGCGGTGATCTACGGGTTGGCCAGGGCCGACGTCCTCGACCTCAACGGCCAGAGCCAGGGGATCCTGTTCATCCTCGCGATCGGTGCCGCCACCGACTACGCCCTACTGGTCGTGGCGGTTCCGTGAGGAGCTGCGTGACGTCGAGTCCAAGTACGACGCGATGCGCCGCGCGTACAAACGTGCCTTCGAGCCGATCGCGGCCTCCGGGCTGACGGTCATCCTGGGACTGCTGTGCCTGCTTCTCTCAGACCTGTCGAGCCTGCGTGGCCTGGGGCCGGTCGGCGCCATCGGCATCGCCGGAGCCATGCTCGCGGCGCTGCCCCTGGTGCCGGCCGCGCTGCTGCTGCTGGGACGCTCCGCCTACTGGCCGTTTCGCCCGCGTTACGGCTCCGAGCACCCAGACACTAAGGGTCGATGGGGACAGCTGGCCCGGTTGGTGGGACGTCGGGCCCGCGCCGTGTGGATCCTGACGTTCGTCGTGCTCGCGGCGTTCGCGGCGTTCCTGCCGCCGCTCGACGAGGACCCGGTCCCGCAGACCGAGCTCTTCCTCACCGAGGTGGACTCGGTGCTCGCACAGGACGTCCTCGACACGCACTTCGAGGCCGACACCGCCAACCCGGCGATCCTGATCGTGCCCGTGGCCGACCTGCGGGCCACCCTGGAGCTGGTGGGCGGCCACGCGGGTGTCGCCGAGAACGGCGTCGCCTACCTGCCGGCGGGGCCACCGCCCGAGGGTGGAGCACTGCCCGAGGGTGGCGGTGCACTGCCCGAGGGTGGCGGTGCACTGCCCGAGCCGAAGGTCGTCGACGGTGAGGTGGTTGTCTTTGCCACCCTCAACGGCGCCGCCGACTCGGCCGAGGCGACGGCCACGCTGCGGGAGCTGCGCACGGACCTCGACGAGGTCAGCACCGGCATCTCGGTAGGTGGCGCGACCGCGATCCAGCTCGACACCCGGGACACGACCTCCTCGGACCGGGCGAAAGTGATCCCGGCCATCCTGCTGGTGATCTTCGTGGTGCTGGCGCTCCTGCTCCGGTCGTTGGCCGCGCCACTGCTGCTGCTGCTCGCCAACGTGCTGTCGTTCGGCGCCACGATGGGCATCAGCGCGCTGCTGTTCAACCACGTGTTCGACTTCCCGGCCTCCGACCCGTCGACGGTGCTGATCGGGTTCGTGTTCCTGGTGGCGCTGGGGATCGACTACTCGATCTTCCTGATGACCCGGGTGCGGGAGGAGTCGATCCGGCAAGGCACCCACCCGGGCGTGCTGAAGGGGCTCTCGGTGACCGGAGGCGTCATCACCTCCGCTGGCGTCGTGCTCGCGGCGACCTTCGCGGCGCTCGCAGTGGTGCCGCTGCTGTTTCTCGCGCAGATCGCGTTCATCGTCTCCTTCGGCGTGCTGCTCGACACCCTGGTCGTCCGGTCGCTGCTGGTGCCGGCGGTCTCCTACGACCTCGGTCCGCGGATCTGGTGGCCTTCGAAGCTGTGGCACACCCCCGACCATGCGGATGAGGCGACCAAGGCGATGCTGCGTGTCGGCGAGGACGACGGGGTCCGGCTCGAGGAGAGCTGACCCGACACCTCAGCGACGTCGCGGGACGCTTCTGCGCATCTGGGGAGTTTCTCCGTCATCAGGTGCTGAAAATCCTCCCCAGAGCCGGTGACCGCACCGGTGTGTCGCTCCCCAACTTTCCCGTGGCTCCGCGGACCGGACGGTTCGCCCGTGCGAACCGCCCCCTGTGGGTTGTCGAGAGCGGCCGGGGGAGCCTGTGGACGACGGCCGACGCCGATCGGACAGATCGGCGAGAGTGGGCCGATGACCCCGCGGCACGCTCGGCCCCCCCGGTTCGGTCGGTCTCCGCGCGTGCTGGCCACGGCGATCGGGGTCGTGGTGACCGTGAGCCTGGGGATCGGTGCGGTCCTGGGGATCGGGTCGCCGGAGGGAAGCGACCCGGTCCCGAGGTCGGCTGCGCTGTCGCCGGCGCGGCCGACCTGGTCCGCCGATCCCGCCACGTCGTCGACGGGCACGCACGGCCAGGCGGCCGAGGTGTTGAGGGATTGGGACGAGGCGCGGTCCTCGGCCTACTCGCGGGGATCGGTGGCGGCGCTACGGCGGTTGTACGTCGGCGGGGCCGGCGGGTCCGACGTCCGGCTGCTGCGCGACTACGCGCGCCGCGGGCTGCGGGTCGAGCAGATGGCGGTGCAGGTGCTGGCCCTCGAGGTGCTGAGACAGGCCGCGGCGGAGTGGGTGCTGCGGGTCACCGACCGGCTGAGTCGGGGAGTCGCGGTCGGGTCCTCGATCCGGTGGGTGCTGCCTCGCGACGAAGCGTCCACGCGGAGGGTGCGGCTGGTCCGGATCGGCGAGACGTGGCGGGTGGCCGCCGTACGCCCGGGGTAGCTCCTCACCGACCGAGGGCGGACGCGATGATCTGCTCCTGCGTGCGGTGCTCGAACACGAAGCCCTCGTCCTCGAGACGACGCGGCACCACCCGTTCGGAGCCGAGCAGCTCGCTCGACACGTCACGCAGCGCTGCACGGATCGCGAAGGAGGGCGCCCGTACGAGGCTGGGGCGGGAGAGCATCCGGCCCAGCGTCTTGCTGAACTCCGCATTCGTCAGCGGGATCGGTCCGGTGACGTTGTAGGGGCCCTGCGCGGCTTTGTTCTCGGCGAGATACGTGGCTGCCCGGACCCAGTCGTTGACCGAGATCGTGGAGAAGTACTGTCGGCCGTCGCCGACCGGACCGCCGAGGCCCATCCGGAAGAACAGCGACAACGGCTTGACGGCGCCCCCGCCCTGTCCCAGCACGACGCCGGTGCGCATCGTCACGACGCGGGCGCCTCCGTGCTCGGCTGCACCGGTCGCGTCGGTCCATGCGCGGGTGACCCGACCCATGAACGTGGGCGCGTCGAAGGGCGAGTCCTCGGTGAGGAGGCTGTCGCCGCTGTCCCCGTAGCCGGCGATGCCGTTCTGAGCCAGCAGGACCGGCTTCTGGTCGGCCCGCCCGATCGCTTCCGCCAACGTGCGTGTGGTGCGGACGCGACTGTCGGTGAACGCCTTCTTGTAGCTCTCGGTCCAGGGCAGGTGTGCGAGCGGCGATCCGGAGAGGCAGGCAACCACGTCGGCGCGGTCGACCACCCCTTGGTCGACCCGCCCGGCGTAGGGGTCCCATCGGGACTCATCGGCCGACATCGGTTCACCGCGGACCAGGCGGACGACCTTGTGGCCCTGCTGGGCGAGGTGGTCGCGCCACGCGGTCCCGAGGAAGCCGGAGGCACCGGCGAGCACAAGCAACATGCCGCTGAGCCTACGGTTGGCTACAAGTGACGATGGGGCGCTGGGGATGGGGTCTGGGATGGGTTGTCGCCCACGAGGTCGCGTCCCCGACCCGGTCAGACCGGAATGACACCTGCTCAGGCTGTCTGGATCGACGGGTCCACGACGCCGTACCTCGGCTCGTTGCCGTGGACCGAATCGTCGCTCGAGACAGCGACCGGGGAGGATTCCCGTCATGTGGTGTTGGAGATCCTCCCCGAACCGGTTCTGCGACCTCCTCGACGCCAAGATCGTCCGGACGCGGCGGCGGCGTTGCGAGGCGGCCGCGTTGGGGCGGTTCGTCGTGACGGGACACTTCAACGAGCTCGGGTTGAAGACGGTGATCGCCACGGCGCAGGCCGGAGAGGTGATTTCTTCGTCGCGATGTGTGACCGGATCGCACAGACCCTCGTGCTCGAGGGCGACACCGACCCGGTCGGTGCCCGCCGCTCCACGGCGCTGGGCATCAGGCGAACCCGACCCAGGCGTTCACGTGGTTGGCGAGGTACGCCGTCGACCAGCCTCTCGATGACGGTGTGGCTGATCACGGATCCGATCACTCCGGCCCCAGACCCGACGCCGGCCCCGCGGCCCCGGCCCCCAACAAGACCGTCGGGCTCGATCCGGCCAAGCTGTTGCCGACTGTGACTCTGTATCTGCCTATCTCCGAGGAGTCCTGGACGGCTTCGCTGGCCGGTAAGTCCGTGGCGTGGTGCGGATGGAGGGCGTCGGACCGGTCACGATCGGGAGTGCCGCGGGTTCCTGACCCACACCCACGTCACGATCCGGCCACCCGGATCTCGAACCTCGGACCGCTCGGCCGGACCGGGCACCGGATCAAGGCCCATGCCTCCGGTTGGCGACATCACCAGCCAGTTCCCGGCCTCTACCTGTGGCGAACCCGCACGGCCACTGGTTCCTCGTCGACCAGGCAGACACACACCCCCTCGGCAAGGACACGCCTGTCGTGCCACTCACCGCGACCTGCGAGTCTCCGCTCGAGCGCGTCTTTGACGCAGGTGCTCGAGGCCGCCTGAGCTCGTTGCTGCTCAGACTTCGAACTGACCGGCCTCCAGGCGTGCCTTCACGTCGCTCAGGAAGCGGGCCGCGTCGGCGCCGTCGACGAGGCGGTGGTCGTAGGTCAGCGCCAGGTAGACCATGTTGCGCACGGCGATCGTCTCGCCGAGGTTGGCATCGTCTATCACCACGGCGCGCTTGACCACGGCACCGGTGCCCAGGATGGCCACCTGCGGTTGGTTGATGATCGGGGTGTCGAAGAGTGCTCCGCGGCTGCCCGTGTTGGTCAGGGTGAACGTGCCCCCGGCGAGCTCGTCGGGCCCGATCTTGTTGGTGCGTGTCCGCTCGGCGACGTCCGCGATCTTGCGGGCCAAGCCGGCGATCGACAGGTCACCGGCATCCTTGATCACCGGGGTGAGCAGCCCCTTCTCGGTGTCCACGGCGATGGCGACGTTCTCCCGGTCGAAGTAGGTGACCTCGCCCTTCTCCGAGTCGATCGTGGCGTTCAGCGACGGGTGCGCCTTGAGTGCATCCACCGCTGCCTTGGCGAAGAACGGCATGAAGGTCAGCTTCACGCCCTCCCGGGCAGCGAAGTCAGCCTTGACCGAGTCGCGCAACCTGGCGATCGGCGTGACGTCGACCTCGACGACCGTTGTCAGCTGGGCGCTGGTCTGCAACGACTCGACCATCCGCTTCGCGATCACCTTGCGCAGTCGGCTCATCGGCTCGGTCTTGCCACGCAGCGGGCTCACTGTCGCTGAGCCGGAGGCGGCCTCCGGGGCTGCCGACGCGCCTGGGGCGGACCCGGTTGCGGCAGCGGCCGGAGCGGGGGCCTTCTCCTTCTCCTGCGCGTCCTTGGCGGCCTTCGCCGCGTCGAGAACGTCCTGCTTGCGGATCCGGCCTCCCACTCCGGTGCCGGTCAGCGTGGACAGGTCCACGCCCTGCTCGGTCGCCATCTTGCGGACCAGAGGCGTCACGTAGGCGCCCGGGTCACCGCGGTCCGGGTCGGCTGACCTCGAGCCTGCGGCCCGGGCTTCCGGCGGCGCGGGTGTCTCAGCATTCTCTTCGGGCTCGGGCTCGGGAGCTGGGGGCTCGGGAGCTGGGGGCTCGGCGGGCTCGGGCTCGGGCGCTGGGGGCTCGGCGGGCTCGGGCTCGGGAGCTGGG
>JBPCND010000292.1:0-3509 GCA_051001655.1 Nocardioides sp.
ATGGTGACCACCCTTGGCGCTCGTACACCCGCCTCGCCTATCCGGAGTTCGACCTTTGCGCTTCGGTGGCCGAGCGCACATTCGACGTGGTCATCTGCGAACAGGTCCTGGAGCACATCCCCGATCCCTGGGTCGGGGCCCGAACCCTTTACGACCTCTGTCGCCCCGGTGGCCACGTAATCGTGAGCACGCCGTTCCTGATCAAGGTGCACAACGAGCCGGACGACTTCTGGCGCTTCACGGTCGCTGGCCTGCGACTGCTGTTGGAGAAGGCCCACCTCGAAGTGGTGACGCTCAAGAGCTGGGGTAACCGCTCGTGCGCGCGCGCCAACTTCCACCACTGGGTGGCCCGCCGGCCGTGGCAGTCGATGGAGAACGAGGAGCTGTTCCCGATCGTGGTGTGGGCCGTCGCCCGGCGGCCGGTCGCCGAGTCTTCGGGCCCGGGCCCGGCTCCCATCGGGCGACCTTCGAGGACCGAGGACGAGACAGGGCCAGTCGACTCATGAGCCGCCTCGAACAACTCGTGCCCGTCGGCATCCGGGCCGGCATCCGCCACGTACCTCCCCGCGGACGAGGTATCCGCGTCGCCCAAGCCTGGACCAGGCTCCGCCCGCCCAAAGGGACGATCTACGTCTCAGAGGAGCCTGGCGGCGCCCGACTCCAGTGCGATCTCCGTGACCATCTGTCGCGAGTCATCTACTACCGGGGGTGGATGGACCTAGCCCTCGAGACCTGGATGAAGAGGTGGTTGCGGCCGGGTGACGTCTACGTCGACGTCGGCGCGCACATCGGTTACCTGTCGGCGCTCGCCGCCGACGCGGTCACGCGCACCGGCAGGGTCGTCGCGTTCGAACCCTCTCCCGACACGTACGCCAAGCTGCGGGCCGCATTCGACCCGGGCCGGTTCCCGCACGTGGAGGTCGTCAGCGCCGCGGTCGCTTCCGCCGAAGGGGAGGCGACCTTCTTCACCGCCGACGGCGACTGGGCTCACCAGTCGTATCGGAACTCGCTCCACCCTGGCCCCGGACTTCGGGACCGCACCACCGTGCCCACAGCCTCCCTCGACGGGCACTTCCCGCACGAACGACTGCGACTGCTGAAGATCGACGTGGAAGGGGGGGAGCTTGGCGTGCTCGCCGGCGGCGCCGACCTGCTCACCGGCAGCCGTTGCGACGCGCTCGTCATCGAGCTCAATCCGGACGCGTTGACCCGGGCCGGATCGTCGGTGGCCGCCCTCGTGGAGCACTTGAGCGTCGCCGGCTTCGGGGCCCATCGCTGCCGCCCGGATGGCACGCTGGAGCCATGGCGGCCGGTCGAGGTGAACACCGAGTTCGCCGACGCGGTGTTCCTGCCAGCCCGAGCGGCCCCGCCGCTACGATCAGACGGGTGACCACCCGATCCGCGGACATCTCATCCGACGACGTCGAGTTGTCGGTGTTGATGATCTGTTTCAACAGCGAGCCAAAGGTCGGCCGGTTCCTTCCCTGCATCGCGTCCGCTCTCGAGGGCGTGGAGCTCACGAGCGAGATCGTGTTCGTGGACAACGGATCCACGGACGGGACCGCGGCAGCCGCGAGGGCTTCCGTCCCCTCTGCGCGGGTGCTCACGCTCAACCCCAACCGGGGTTCCTCCGGTGCGCGCAACGCTGCGGCCCGGGCCGCGAGAGGACGATGGCTGTTGCTGTGCGACGACGATGTCGAGCTCACCGTCGAGAGCCTCCAGTCTCTGTGGGCCGCCCGAGACCCCCGGAACTGCGTCATCCCATTGGTACGCGACCTCCGCGGCGCCCTCCAGAACTCGGTGACCGCCGAGTGGCACTGGGGTGACCTCAAGCTGGTGAACCATCCGGAGCCGGTCGCCGAAGCCGTCTATCCGGTGGCGGCATGCATGCTGCTCACCAGGAGCCTGTACTGGGAGGCGGGAGGCTTCGACGAGCGGTACCAGCCCAACTGCTACGAGGATGCTGCCTTCGGTTTCGCCCTCGCCGAGGTCGGCGCCCGGGTCGTGATGGTCCACGACGCGACCATCACGCACTTCGTCCACGGAACCGACGCCTCGGGGATTGCCCTGCGAAGCGTGTCCGACCACCTGGTCGAGTATCGCGAGCGTATTTACAAGAACCGCTGGCTGTTCGACCTGCTCGTCCTGCGGGGGTGGCGACGGTGGCTCGCAGTCGGCCTGGGCCTCCCTCGCACCGTGATCGAGTCGGGCCGGGTCCGTTCATCTGCGCCGGCCCGGGGCTACGTCCTGGGATGGAGAGCCTACCTCCGGGCCCGGACGATGACCGCCCGTCCGGCCCCGGGCGACGTGGCGGACCGCCAGTCCGCAGTGGCGTGACAACCGGCTTCGGCGACGGGCGACTCGGTGCCGACGACCGGGTGTGGGCACCGGCCCCGAATTTCTGGCGAAACCGGCCGGTGGCGATCACCGGCGCGACGGGCTTCGTCGGCTCCCATCTGACCGCCATGCTCGTCGATCTAGGCGCCTCGGTGATCACCCTGGTCCGCGACCATCTGCCGGTTTTTTCGCATGGCGAGACCCCGCCCGCCGGTCTGAGCCTCGACCGCGTCGTACGGGTCTCGGGCGACGTCCAGGACCAAGCGGTGCTGGAGCGGCTGCTCGGCGAGTACGGGGTCAAGACGGTCATTCACCTCGCTGCCCAGTCCCAGGTGGGCGTCGCCAACCGCAACCCCATCGGCACCTTCGAGTCCAACGTCCGAGGCACCTGGGCGCTGCTAGAAGCCGTTCGTCGCTCCGCCGGCGTGGAACAGGTCGTGACCGCCAGCAGCGACAAGGCCTACGGAGGCCAAACGTCGCTGCCCTACACCGAGGAGACTCCGCTGGCCGGAGTGAACCCCTACGACGCCTCCAAGGCGTGCGCCGACCTCATCGCCCAGAGCTATCACCGCACGTTCTCGGTTCCGGTCGCCATCACTCGTTGCGGGAACTTCTTCGGGCCCGGGGACCTGAACTGGAACCGCCTCGTCCCCGGCACGATCCGCTCCCTCTTGCTCGGCGAGCGTCCCGTCATCCGATCCGACGGAACGATGGTCCGTGACTACCTCTACGTCGTCGACGGTGCGTTGGCGTACCTGCAGCTCGTCGAGGCCATGGCCGCCGGTTTGGCGGTCACGGGCGAGGCGTTCAACCTCTCCCTCGAACAGCCACTAGCCGTGCTCGAACTGGTGGACCGGATCCAGAAGGCAGTCGGGACGGAACTCGAACCCGACATCCGCGCCGAGGCCAGCCACGAGATCGATCGCCAGTTCCTGTCGTCGGCCAAGGCACGCGATCTCCTCGGATGGTTGCCACGGTTCACGCTCGACGAGGGGCTTGCGGCCACCGTCGACTGGTACCGCTCCTACGTGGACACGGAGACTGGCTAGATCTCTTGGGGGCGGAGCCCCCGAATTTTGTGACGAGTTTTCATGCCGCTGTGCCGAGTCTGGCATTGGTGATGTAGGTGGCGACCGTCCGGTCGATGGTGGTCAGGGCGCGACGGAGCTCGA
>JBPCND010000293.1:0-3887 GCA_051001655.1 Nocardioides sp.
CGACCTGCTCGGCGTCCGCCACCGGGACCCCGGAGGCCGTCCGATGATGGACCTCGACCCCGCGCTCGCCGCCGCCGTCCTCGAGATCGAGTCGCAAATCGCCACCGGCGGCTGGGACCAGCCGGCCCGGCTGTACGCCCTGGTCGACACCGCGCGACTCGTCGCCCACGAGCCGGCCCTGGCCGCGAACATGGGCCTGGACGACGCGTCCGCCGCGGGCTCCCTGACACCCGTCGAGCAGGACCAGCTCGGACCCTCGGACGTGCTCGAGCGCATCCTGGAGACCATCGTCTGGCCGGCCAGCGTCAGCGGCTGCGCCGCCGTGGTCGAGCGGCTGGTGCTGCCACCCGGGCTGGACGGCGACCTGCCCGCCGACCATGAGTCGGCCCAGGAGTTCGTCCGCGACCATCCCGACCGGCAGGAAGTGCGGATCGTCGCCGGTGTGACCCGCGCCGACGCGACGTACTGTGCCCTCCGGCTGCGCGCGCACGACGAGGACCTGTCCGTAGTGGCCGGCACCGACCTGGTGCCCGGGCTGCTCGAGCTGCTGCGCACGACCCTGGACGAGGAGAGCACCCCATGAGCGACCTGTTCGACGACGACCCCCGCAACGAGCCACCGCGCTCGGAGCAGCGGAGCCGGTCGCGTGCGCTGGTCATCACCGCGGTGGTGCTGCTGATCGGCTTCATCGGTCTCACGGCCTTCGCGTCGTTCTGGACCCAGCGGTTGTGGTTCGACTCGCTCGGCTACCAGTCGGTCTTCAGCACGCTGCTGTGGACCCGGCTCGGGCTGTTCCTGGTGTTCGGTGCGCTGATGGCGCTGGTCGTCGGCGCCAACATGCTCGTCGCCTACCGGATGCGGCCGCTCTTCCGACCGGCCACGCCCGAGCAGACCGGGCTGGACCGCTACCGCGACGTCGTACTGCCGGTGCGCACCTGGCTGATGGCCGGCACCAGCGTGCTGATCGGGGTCTTCGCCGGCGCGTCGGCCTCGGGACAGTGGCGCAACTTCTTGATGTGGCGCAACGGCGGGTCCTTCGGCACCAACGACCCCTACTTCGGCCGTGACATCGGCTTCTTCGTCTTCGACCTGCCCTGGCTGCATTTCCTGGTCGACTTCGTGATGGCGGTGTGCGTGATCGCGCTGCTCGCCTCGGCGGCCGTCCACTACCTCTTCGGCGGCATCCGGCTCCAGGTGCAGCACGACCGGCTGTCCCCGGCCGCGCAGGCGCAGTTCTCGGTGCTGTTGGGCTTCTTCGTGCTGGCCAAGGCGGGGGACTACTGGCTGGACCGCTTCGACCTGCTCAACGAGTCCGGGTCGCTGATCACCGGCATGAACTACGCCGACGAGAACGCCGTCCTCCCGGCCCGCAACATCCTTACCGGGATCGCGATCATCTGCGCGGTGCTGTTCTTCCTCAACGTCTGGCGGCGCACCTGGATGCTCTCGGCGATGGGGCTGGCGATGATGGTCCTCTCGTCCATCCTGATCGGGATGATCTGGCCCGGAGTGGTCCAGCAGTTCTCCGTCGACCCGAGTGAGGCCGACAAGGAGGCGCCGTACATCGGGGCCAACATCGACGCCACTCGCGAGGCCTACGACATCGCCGACGTCGAGGTCGTCAGCTACTCCAGCGAGCCGGTGATCGACGCCGGCCAGCAGAGCGTGCTCGACGCCGCCACCGCGTCCGTGCCGCTGGTGGACCCCAAGCTGGTCCGGGAGAGCTTCGAGCAGGAGCAGCAGGTGCGCGCCTACTACTCGGTGGCCGAGGTGCTCGACGTGGACCGCTACCAGGTCGACGGCGTCGACCGGGCGCTGGTTCTCGGCGTGCGCGAGATGGACCAGAGCGGGATCGACCCGGGCAGCCAGAACTGGTCCAACCTGCACACCGTCTACACCCACGGCAACGGGATCATCGCTTCCTACGCCAACCAGCGGCCGGCCGACGACGCTGTCCAAGGCGAGGACCTGCAGTGGGCCGAGGGCCAGCAGACCACGGAGCGGGCGCTGACCAACCTGTCCCCGGACGGCTACGAGACCCGGGTCTACTACGGCGAGCTCAGCCCGAGCTACTCGATCGTCGGCAAGTCCTCCAGCGGTACCGACGTCGAGCTCGACCTGCCCACCGGGGCGGTGTCCGAGGGTGACGAGGCCACCACGACGTACGACGGTTCCGGCGGCGTCGGCATCGGCTCGCTGTTCCGCAAGGTGCTCTACGCCGTGAAGCTCGGCGAGCCCAACCTCGTGTTGTCCGAGCGGGTCAACGCCAACAGCAAGATCCTCTACGACCGCAACCCCGGCGACATGTTGAAGAAGGTCGCCCCCTGGCTGACCGTGGACAGCGACCCCTACCCCGCGGTGGTCGACAACCGGATCGTGTGGATCCTGGACGGCTACACGACCACCGACCAGTACCCCCAGTCCCAGCGGGCGTCGTTCGACGAAATGACCGAGGACTCGCTGGCCACCACCACCGGCTTCCAGACGCTGCCGACCGACGAGATCAACTACATGCGCAGCGCCGTCAAGGCAACGGTGGACGCCTACGACGGGACGGTGACGCTCTACGCCTGGGACGAGGAGGACCCGATCCTCGAGGCGTGGCGCTCGGCCTTCCCGGGCGTGGTCAAGGACCGCGCCGAGATCCCCGAGTCGCTGCTGAGCCACCTGTGCTACCCCGAGGACCTGTTCAAGGCGCAGCGCTACCAGTTCGCGCGCTACCACGTCACCGACGCAAAGGACTTCTACGAGGACAACGCCCGCTGGGAGGTGCCGCCCGACCCCAACGCGCCGACCCGCAAGCAGCCGCCGTACCGGCTCTTCGTCAATCCGCCGGCGACCGAGGAGGAGGCCGCGGCCGCCGCCGCGGCTGCCGCCGCGACCACCGACCCGCTGGCCGACCAGGTCGCCGGTCAGGTCTTCTCGCTCACGTCGGTCTTCGTACCCCTCAACAAGAGCTCCCTGGCCGCCTACGTCTCGGTCGACAGCGATGCGACCGACGAGGAGAACTTCGGCCGGATCCGGGTGCTCCAGCTGCCCAACGAGGCCACCAACGGGCCTCGGCTGGCCGCCAACCAGATCAGCTCGGACCAGGGGGTGCGCGACGAGGTCTTCAAGTTCACCAACGGCGCCATCCAGACCACCTACGGCAACCTGCTGACGCTGCCGGTCGGCGACGGGCTGATGTACGTCCAGCCGTTGTACGCCGCCCGCGACTCCTCCTCGCCGCGCACTCTCCAGTTCGTGCTCGTCTCCTTCGGCGATCAGGTGGGCATCGGGGCGAGCCTCGACGAGGCGATCGTGGACGTGCTCGGCGGAGAGCCCGGCGAGACGCCCCCGACGCCGACCCCGACGACGGACCCCCCGGACCCGGGGGACACCCCGTCCGGGACCGTGCCGGCCGAGGCCCGTCGCCTGCTCCGTCTCGCCGGTGATTCCTACGCCGAGGCTGACCGGCTGCAGGCCGAGGGCGACACCGCTGGCTGGGCCGCCGCCCTCGACGAGGCCCGCGACTACGTCGACCGCGCGCTCCGCCTGCTCAACCGCCGCTCCGGGACCGAGGAGCCCGACCCCTCCACCTCGCCCACCCCCGGTGGCTGAGAGTCCGCCACGTCGGTGGTTGAGCAGGGCACCCGATTTGGCCCGCCCCGACCCGTCCAGTAACGTTGCGTTCACCGACGCGGGGTGGAGCAGTTCGGTAGCTCGCTGGGCTCATAACCCAGAGGTCGCAGGTTCAAATCCTGCCCCCGCTACGAATAACCGCAGGTCAGCAAAGCGGCGCCTCCGGCGCACCATGGTGCGCGAAGATCCGGGGGCGTCGCGTTCTGCTGTGGTCACGGGGGGCCCCGGGGGTCAGACTGGGTGGGTTCGTCGCGGTCGACCCCGAA
>JBPCND010000294.1:0-3766 GCA_051001655.1 Nocardioides sp.
TAGGTCGACCAGCTCGACACCTTGCTCGTTGGCCCGACGGGCCATCTCCGAGAGCCACCACTTGCGCGCGGCCTGGGGGGAGGCGCCGGCCGCGACGGTCTGTTCGACGAGCATCAGCGCGCCGGCGCCAACGGTGTCGCGCATCTCCAGGTCGGAGAACCCCCACGACTCTTGCAGCCGTGCGCGACGTTCCCGCGGCGGCTCGGGCAGCGTGCCGCGAAGCTCCTCCACCCACCTGCGGGAAGGAGCGACCGGCACCAGGTCGGGCTCGGGGAAGTAGCGGTAGTCATCCGCATCGGACTTCTCGCGGCCCGACGTGGTGACGCCGGTGTCCTCATGCCAGTGCCGGGTCTCCTGGGTGATCCGACCGCCGGCGGCGAGGATCGCAGCCTGGCGCGAGACCTCGTGGCGGGCGGCCCGTTCGACCGAGCGGAGCGAGTTGACGTTCTTCGTCTCGGTACGGGTGCCGAGCGTGCCGTCGCCCACCGGGCTCATTGACAGGTTGACGTCGCAGCGCAAGGACCCCTGCTCCATGCGGACGTCCGAGACGCCGAGGCCGAGCAGGAGCTCCCGGAGCTGGCCGACGTAGGCCTTGGCGACGAGCGGCGCCGACTCGCGAGCACCCATGATCGGCTTGGTGACGATCTCGATCAGGGGGATGCCGGCGCGGTTGTAGTCCACCAGCGAGTAGTCGGCGCCGTGGATGCGACCGGTTGCGCCACCTACGTGCAGCGACTTCCCGGTGTCCTCCTCCATGTGGGCGCGCTCGATCTCGACGCGGAAGGTCTCCAGGCCGCCGGCCGTCCTCACAGCGACGTCGGTCCAGCCCTCGTAGGCGATCGGCTCGTCGTACTGCGAGGTCTGGAAGTTCTTGGGCATGTCGGGGTAGAAGTAGTTCTTCCGGGCGAACCGGCACCACTCGGCGATCCGGCAGTTGAGCGCCAGTCCGATCCGGATCGCCGACTCCACCGCCACCCGGTTCACCACCGGCATCGCGCCGGGAAGCCCGAGGCAGACCGGGCAGACCTGGGTGTTCGGCTCGGCGCCGAAACCGGTCGGACAGCCGCAGAACATCTTCGAAGCGGTGTTGAGCTCGACATGGACCTCCAGACCCATCGCCGGGTCGAAGGCCGCCAGTGCGTCCTCGAAGGACATCAGCATCGGCGCATCCCCTTGGTCGAGCCCGTCGAGGCTCATGCGCGCACTCCCTGCAGCTCGGGGGCGCGGTCTAGCAGCGGTCCGCCCCACCGGTCGGCCAGCAACTTTTCGAGGGCGGCGCCAACGCGGTAGACCCGGTCGTCGGCCGTGGCGGGAGCGAGCACCTGGAAGCCGGTCGGCAGGCCGTCCTCCTCGGCGAGTCCGTTCGGCACCGAGATCCCCGGGACTCCGGCAAGGTTGGCCGGGATGGTCGCGAGGTCGTTGAGGTACATCGCGAGCGGGTCGTCGAGCTTCTCCCCGAGCTTGAACGCCGTGGTCGGCGCGGTTGGCGACACCAGCACGTCGGCCTTGTCGAACGCGGCAGCGAAGTCTCGGCTGATCAGCGTGCGAACCTTCTGTGCCTGGCCGTAGTAGGCGTCGTAGTAGCCGCTCGAGAGTGCGTACGTGCCGAGGATGATCCGACGCTTCACCTCGTCGCCGAAGCCCCGGTCCCGGGTGGCCCGCATGACCTCCTCGGCGCTCGGCGCATCCACACCCTCGGGAAGGACCCGCAGCCCGTAGCGCATCGCGTCGAACTTGGCCAGGTTGGAGGACGCCTCGGCCGGCAGGATCAGGTAGTACGCGGCCAGGCCGTGCACGAACGACGGGCAGGAGACCTCGACGACCTCGGCACCTGCCGCCACGAGGAGCTGCACGGACTCGTCGAACCGGGCCTGTACGCCGGCCTGGTAGCCCTCGCCGGTGAGCTCCTTGACGACGCCGACCCGGACGCCCGTGAGGTCACCGGTCTCGCCCTGCCGCACGGCCGCCGCCAGGTCGGGAAGGGGCTGGTCGATGGAGGTGGAGTCGAGCGGGTCGTGCCCACCGACCAGCTGATGCAGCAGCGCGGCGTCGAGCACTGTGCGGGTGACCGGGCCCGCCTGGTCGAGGGAGTTCGCCAGGGCGATCAGACCGTATCGGGAGACGCCGCCGTACGTCGGCTTCATCCCCACTGTGCCGGTGACCGCGCCTGGCTGCCGGATCGACCCGCCGGTGTCGGTGCCGATCGCCCACGGGGTCTCGAAGGCCGCGACGGCGGCTGCGGAGCCACCGCCGGAGCCTCCCGGGATCCGATCGAGGTCCCACGGGTTGTGCGTCGGGCCGTAGGCGGAGTGCTCCGTGGAGGATCCCATCGCGAACTCATCCATGTTGGTCTTGCCGAGGATCGGCAGGCCGGCCCGGCGCAGCCGCGCGACGACAGTGGCGTCGTACGGCGGGACCCAGCCCTCGAGGATCCTCGAGCCACAGGTGGTCGGCAGGCCCTGCGTGGTGAGCACGTCCTTGACGGCGATCGGCACGCCGTCGAGACCTGAGGCGGGACTCCCCGCGGCGCGACGGGCGTCGGCTTCGCGTGCCTGGGCGAGCACGCCGTCGACGTCGACGTGGAGAAAGGCGCGCACATCTTGGTCAATGTCGGTGATCCGGTCCAGACAAGCCTGGGTCACCTCGACGGAGGACGTCTCCCCCGAAGCGATCGCGTCGGCGAGCTCAGCCGCCGTACGCCGGATCAGGTCGCTCATGCCTCACCCAGGATCCGCGGCACCTTGAACCTCTGCTGCTCGACCTCGGGGGCCGCTGAGAGTGCTTGCTCGGCGGTCAGGCCCGGACGCACCACGTCCTCACGGAAGACGTTGGTCAGCGGAAGGGCGTGAGACGTCGGCGGGACGTCTTCCGCGGCGACTTCATTGATCGAGGCGATCGACTCCAAGATCACCGCCAGCTGCGGCGCGAGGTGGTCGAGCTCGGC
Source organism: Nocardioides sp. (assembly GCA_051001655.1). Classification (GTDB taxonomy): domain Bacteria; phylum Actinomycetota; class Actinomycetes; order Propionibacteriales; family Nocardioidaceae; genus Nocardioides_B. The sequence continues at coordinate 2,945 of JBPCND010000294.1, forward strand.
GTCAGACAGGTCGATCCGGGCGAGGTCGGCGAGGTGCCTGACCTCGTCACGGCTGATCTCGGGCATGCGGCTGCTTCCTCGACGGCGTTCGGAACACCTCATCCTAGGGGTCGGCCGGGACACCTTCCGGCGCCGGGCTGCCTACGAGGATGCCTGTCCCCTGCCGCGTCCCTACACGGCCACACCAGCGACTGGCGATGCGGATCCGGCGGCGTCTGGTGACTCTCAGGTGCCGGCTCAGGTTCGGGTCGGTGGCCTCCACGGCTTGAGCCAGTCGGTCTCCGGCCAGCCCTCGCGACCGCCGACGAGCTCGTACATCGTGGCGCCGTCGACCGCCTCCCGGATGATGTCAGCGTGCCCCGCGTGTCGGGCGAGCTCTTCGACCAGGTGGAGGGCGACCCATCGCACGGACCAGTTCTCCAGGTCCTGGGGAAACCAGGGCGCGTCGTGCGGCACCGGCACCGGAGTGTCCGGGTCGGCCTCGCGCAGCACACCCAGCGTCTCCTCCGCCTGCTGGTCGAAGCGGACGAGTACGTCGTTCAGAGTCTCGTCCTCGCGCATGACGAAGTCGTCTGCGTACGCCGCCATGCGTTCCTCGAACGGCCGGTCGTCCTTCGCGGGGGCGGCCGGGGCGGCCTTCAGCCGCTCGACCCAACCTCGGGACGTTCCGGCGGCGTGCTTGACGAGGGCGCCGACCGAGAGGGTGCTGGGCGTCGGCGTGGCGCGGGCCTGGTCGTCGGTGAGGCCGTAGGCCACGGACCGGAAGGCCTCCAGCTGCTGGGCGACGTAGGCAACGAGGCCGTCGCGCTCGTTGTCGAACGG
>JBPCND010000295.1:0-8238 GCA_051001655.1 Nocardioides sp.
GTGCGCATGCGGCCGGCGACGTACTTGACCAGCGGGGCGTACTGCATCACCAGACGGTTGCGCAGGGCCGGCTCACGGGTGTGGTGGAACTCCTTCCAGATCAGGAGGACGGAGTCCTCGCGCTCAGCCGAGGTCACCATGCACCTCCTGCTCGCGTGTGCGGCCGGGCGAAGGCAACCAGCGCCGACACCGGGTCCTCGCGGTAGCGCTCGATCAACTGCTGGGTCGCGGCGTCGAGTCGCTGGTGAAGGGCGTGGCGGTAGTCGGTCAGCTGCACCTCGGCGACTCGCAGGCGGCGGACCGCATCGGCGACCGCGGTGGGGTCATGCGGATCGAGCTCGGTGACCCACATCTCCTCAAGGACCGGGAGGTCCGGGAGCGGGTCGGCGGCCTCGACCGAGACCAGGGCGGTGCGACCGCGTCCCGCACCGGTGTCGCCCAGCACCCTGACGAGCTCCTCGACTGTCAGCGGACGCTCGTGGTGAGCCTCCGCCTCGAGGACGTCGATGCGCGCATGCACCAAGCGACGCCAGTAGGAGACCTTCTCCTCCTCGGCGGCCAGGGTGCGCCGATAGGTCCGGAGCCCGTCGAGGGTGAGCTCGGACCATTGTCGGGGCGGCTCGGCGACGGCAGGCAACGATGCCTGCGAGTCGCTCACTCCGTGCATGCTCATGGTCGCTTCCCGGTCCCTGTGCTCGTGCCCGCCAGCGCTTGGGTTCGGCAGTGTCATGCCCTTCGTCGGCAGGATCGGTCGTGTCAACGATTGCACCATTGGGTGCTTGTGGCACCGGAACGGTTCAGTTGTCACACGGACCACGCTGTAAATAGTCCGTTCGGACTATCAAGGTAGCCCTTGAGGGTCCCGATGCTTCCTGTGACTGACTTGCGCGTCGATCTGGGAGGACGGCGCCAGACTCAGCACCCACCCCGTGGGAGGCAAGCCCCCCTGCCAATCACGGAGCCGGCGCATCAGCCCCCCGATGCCCCGACACACCGGCCCCCAGTCCGATCTCGAGACGGACTGGGGGCCGCACCCTTTTCAGAGCCTTGTCGCCGCTGGTGCACGGCAGGGGACGTCTTCCCCCGATCAGGTGATCAGCGTGGCCGGCCTCACGGCCTGTGACCCGAACCGCAGCAATGCCCGATCCACCGCCCGGTCGGCCTCGGACCAACCTCGCTCCCTGGCCCCGAGCACCAGCTGCCGTTGCACCCGGGACCGCGGCATCAGACCCTCCACCCGGACCCCGACGAGCCTGATCCTGGCCCGTTGCAGCCCGAGGGCGAGGAAGAGATCGGCCGCGGTCTGGTAGATCTCCTGGGTCACGTCGGTCGGCTCGGCCAGGGTCCGGCTACGGGTGATCGTGGTGAAGTCCGAGAACCGCACCTTCAACGTCACCGTGCGAGCGGCGACCTGCGCCGACCGGATCCGTCCGGCCACCTTGGCCGTGAGCCGGAGCACCTCACGCAGGATCACCTCCTGGTCGTCGGTGTCGCGCCCGAAGGTCTCGTCGGCACCGACGCTCTTGTCGGGCTCCTCTGTCCCCCGGCGTGGGGTGAGGGTACGGCGGTCCTGTCCCCAGGCCAGCTGGTGCAGCTGCTGTCCCATCGCCACCCCGACCGCGCGCTGCAGGGTCTGCTGCGGGGTGTGCGCCACGTCGCCGACGGTGATCAGCCCGAGCCGGTTGAGCATCTGTGCGGTCTTCTCCCCCACTCCCCACAGCTCACCGACCTCGAGCGGATGCAGGAAGGAGGTGACCGCATCGGGAGGAACCACGACGACCCCGTCTGGTTTCGCCCGACGGCTGGCCAGCTTGGCGGTGGCCACGGTGGCTGCCAGGCCGACCGAGCAGGTGATCCGCTGCTCGTCGTGGATCCGGGCGCGCAGCCCTTCGGCGATGGAGTACGGCGAGCCCAGTCGACGTACCGAACCGGAGACGTCGAGGAACGCCTCGTCGAGCGAGATCACCTCCACCACCGGGGTGACCTGCCGGAAGGTCTCCATCACCGAGGAGGAGACGGCACTGAAGACGTCGTAGTCGGGCTGCACGACCACGGCTCGAGGACACATCCGACGGGCCCGGGTCATCGGCATCGCCGAGCGGACACCAAAGCGACGGGCGAGGTAGTTGGCCGACAGCACCACGCCGCGGTGCCCGCCCCCGACGACGACCGGCACCCGCGGGAGGTCGGGACGGTCCCGGGTCATCACCAAGGCGTAGAAGGCATCCATGTCGACATGCAGGATCGGGCAGTCGTGCGAGCGCCGGTCCTGCCTCTGGCCGGCGTGGTGACCGGCGTGGTCCCGGCGAAGCCCGGCGCTCATGGCGTCCGCAAGAGGAGACGGTCCCGGTCAGCGGCGGCGTGCGAGCGCGTGCACCTGGGTGCCGAGCGGGAGGTACTCCGGCCGGCTGGCCACGGCACGCTCCAGCTCGATGAGACGATCGGTCGCTCCCAGCTCGAGGTGGGCCAGTGAGCTCGGCACGAGGTCGACGAACACCCGGACCGCGTGCAGGGCGACGGTGTCGAAGCCGGCTCCGTCGAGGACGGCAGTGACCTCCTCGGAGGTGAACCTGCGCTGGTCGCTGCGACCTTCGGGATCCGCGTGTCGGCCTCCGGGATCCGCGTGTCGGCTGTCCGGGGTCGTCTCGAGCAGTGCCTGAGCCTGGCTGAAATGGCCGGCCATCGCTCGGGCGAAGACGGCCGCGTGCCGTTGGTTGACCAGCAGGCTGAGCGAGCCGCCGGGGCGCAGCACCCCGGCGATCGTCGCCAGGGCGACGGCCGGGTCCGCCACGATCTCGAGCACGCCGTGGCAGAGCACCACGTCGATGCTCCCCGCCGGAACCAGGTCGGCCAGCGTGCCGAGATCCCCCTGATAGGCGGTGACGCGATCGGCGACCCCGCTCTCCTCGGCACGTCGCGCCAGGGTCGCCAGGGCGTCCGGACTGGGGTCGACGACGGCGACCCGGTGACCGAGCTCGGCCACCCGGACGGCGAAACCACCGGTGCCGCCACCGATGTCGACCACCTCGGCAGGAGCCCAGGAGTCGGCAGGGGGCCTGGGATCGGCCCTGAGGTCGGCCGAGCGGTCAGCCGAGCGGTCAGCCGAGGCGCCTGCTGCATCGCGGGTGGGACCGAGCAGCTCGCGCAGGGCCTCCCAGACCACCACGGTGCGAGCAGCGCTGCGTCGTTGGTGGGGCTGTTGCTCGGGCAGTTGCTGGGGCTGCTCCGGTCGCTCCGGGGTGGGCTGCTGGTCTCCCGACATGGCGACAACCCTAAGGCACCCTGGCTGTCCGATCGGGGGTCAGCCACCGGAGCTCCCAGGCGAGGAGTGCCACAGCTTGCGGGGTGCGTTGCGGGCGGCCTGCTTGGGGTCCTCACCGGCCGGACGGATGTCGGCGTACGGCGACATCCGGAACCCGCTGGAGTGCACCAGCACCCGTCGGCGACCCATCCCGCCGGCGCTGCCGGTCGAGCCGGGGGAACCGCTGTCGGACTCGGGCGGCTTGGCAAGCACCGGCCGGGTCGCCCTGCTCTCGGCGGCCCCGCGGACGGCTTCCTCGGTGAAACCGAACCCCTCGGGGATCTCGGCCATGAAGGAGCGCACCGCGACCGCCCCCTCACCGGGAGCAGCATGCTGCCAGAGGTCGTGCAGGGTCGGCAGATCACAGCAGCCGGTGGCCCGCAACGAGACGCCCTTGTGGCCGGTCCGGCGCAGCTCTCCGCGGACCAGCAGCAGCCAGGAGTGGAACACGGTCGCCGCGTAAGGTCCTTGCGCGTCCTCAAAGAAGGTCGCGTCCACCGGCCCGGTGCCGTCGTCGAGAGTGAGGAAGACGACCCTGCGCCCGGATCGGATCGGCGGTGTCTGGGTCGCCACCTTCACTCCGGCGACCAGGAGCTCGGACTTGCTGCGCCGCCGCAACAGGTCGACCGAGCGGGTCACCCCGAGCTCGTCGAGGAAGCCGGCATAGAAGTCCACGATGTGACTGCTCACGTCGAGGCCTAGCACCTCGAGCTCGGCCCGGACCCGCTCGGAGGCGTTCATCTCCGGTAGCCCGCTGACCTCCCCGTCGACCGGGGCGTCGCCGAGGTCGAGCGCGAGCTGGACCGACGTGACCGGTGCGGGCGCCGGGGTCGCCCGGGACTGCCGCGCAGCCTGGGCCCAGACACCGCGCACCTCTGCCTGACGTGCGCTGTCGCGCACAAGCGCGTCGCTGCTGTTGCGGGCAGCGGCCTCACCGGCACGTGCCGCGGAGACCGACCCCGTCCTGGCACCGGCGAGTCCCCGGCTCCGTCCCTTGCCGGCCCGGTCGACCGCCCGGGAGTGCCGGTCGAGGTCGGCCACCTGGAGCAGCAGGTCACGGCGGGTGACCTTGCCGCGACGCTGCACCCCCTGCACCCCCTGCGCCTCGAGACCGTGCAGAGCGCTGTCGATCCCGTAGACCGCGTCGAAGCCTCCGGCAAGCACCAGCCGCTCCACGACCGGCCGCGACACCCTGGCACGGTGCCAGAAGTCGGTCAGGGTCTGAAAAGGATCGGTCGGGCCCGCAGCCGTGAGGCTGCCACGAGCAGCAGTGATCCGCATCACCTCGGCCTCGGAGATCCCCTTGACCTCCGAGAGCGCGAGCCGGATGCCGTAGGCCCGACCATCCGGCAGGCCCGGTGGGAGCGCAGGTGGCTGACCCACATTCACAGGTGCGGCAGCGCTGGGCCCCTCGAAGTACGCGCCCATCTTCTCCACCACGTAGGTCTGCTCGCTCGTGTTGACGTCGAGGCCGAGGATCGCGATGCCGAGGTGGCGGGCGTCGTCGAGGATGAGGCGTTTGGGGTACATCCCCGGGTCATGGGTGAGCACCCCGGCCATGAACGGCGCCGGGTGGTGCGTCTTGAGCCACGCCGACTGGTAGGTCGGCAGCGCGAACGCGGCGGCATGGGCCTTGCAGAACCCGAACGAGGCGAACGCCTCCAGCACCTTCCAGATCTTCTCGACGAGCCGCTGGGAGTAGCCGCGACCCATCGCCCGCGGAAAGAACCACAGCTTGGTCTCGGCCATCCCCTCCACGTCGCCGAGCGCACGGCGCGCCTCGTCGGCCTCGGCGAGGGTGCAGCCGGTGAACAGCGCGATCATCTCGATCACCTGCTCGTGGAAGACCACCACGCCGTGGGTCTGACCGAGGATCGGACGCAGGGCGTCATGGAGGTAGTGCGGCATCCGCCAGCCCTGCTTGGCGTTGAGGTACGGCGTGATCATGTCGCTCTTGACCGGACCGGGCCGGAACAGCGAGATGTCGGCGATGACCTCCTCGAAGGTCTCGATGCCGGACTTGCCGACCAGCTCTCGCTGGCCGGGACTCTCGATCTGGAAGCAGCCGAGGGTCTTGCCGGTCGAGATCATCGCGTAGGTCGCCGGGTCGTCGAAAGGCACCTGCACCTCGTCGTCGAGATCGAGCTCGATCCCGTCCACCCGGGCGATCTCGGCCACGGCGTGCGCCATCGAGGACTGCATCCGGATGCCGAGGACATCGAGCTTGAGCAGGCCGAGGTCCTCGACGTCGTCCTTGTCGAACTGGCTCATCGGGAAGCCGGCGTACGACGCTTCCACCGGGGTCCGGTCGAGCAGCGTGGCGTCGGAGAGCAGCACGCCGCAGGGATGCACCGCGATGTGCCGGGGCAGCCCGTCGAGCCGCTCCACCAGCCGGAACAGCAGGTCCAACCTCTCTTCGCCCAGCCCCGAGGCCCGTAGCTCCGGCAGCTCACGCAGCGCCACCCGGGCGTCCCGGGCGCGGATGTGTGGGAACGCCTTGGCGATCGCGTCGACCTCGCCGCCGGGCATGCCGAGCGCGGCGCCGACGTCACGGACGGCATGGCGGACCCGGTAGGTGTCCATCATCGAGACACAGACGCACCGCTCACCGCCGTACCGGTCGAGGATCGCCTTGTAGACCTCGAGCCTGCGGGCGGACTCGACGTCGATATCGATGTCGGGCAGCGCCTGCCGCAACGGGGAGAGGAACCGCTCCATGAGCAGACCGTGGCGCAGCGGGTCGACGCCGGAGACCCCGATCAGGTAGTTGACCAGGCTGCCGGCACCCGACCATCGGGCGGCGCAGCGGACCCCCATCTGCTTGATCAGGTCGGTGACGTCACCGACGGTGAGGAAGTACGACGCGTAACCGAGCCGGCCGATCACGTCGAGCTCGTCGTCGAGCCGCTTCCAGATCCGTTGCCGACCGACGGTGCCGTAGCGACGACCGATCCCGGCCTCACTCCGGGCACGCAGCATCGCGTCGGCCGTGCGTCCCTCGCTCGACTCCGTCGCGAACCCTCTTGGATTGTCCGCTCGCTCGCTCGCTCGTCCCTCGCTCGACTCCGTCGCGAACCCAAACTCCGGGAAGTGGACCTCTCCGAGTCCGAGGTCGGCTCGGGGGTCGACGGCGCACCGGTCGGCGACCACTCGGGTCCGGGAGAGCAGCTCTCGTGCATCGCGGCCCTCCATTCCGGCGAACCGGCAGACCTCCTCGGCCACCTCGGCCATCTGCTTGCCGGACTTCAAGAAACCTTCGGCATTGCCCCGATCGACATGCCGGAGGTCGAGCGGCACCAGCCGGCGGGCGGCGTCGAGCACGTCGACCGTCGGGGCATCGGCCCGGTCGGCGTAACGGACCGCGTTGGTGAGCACCACGCCGATGTGGTGCTCCCGGGCGACGCCGAGCATCCGGGCGGCATGCGGGGAGGAGCCCGGACCGGAGCCGGACAACCTGTGCGAGACCGCCTCGACCATGAGGTCGGCCGGGTCGACCACCTCACACCAGCGATGCAGCACTGCCCGGGCCAGGTCATGGCGGCGCAGCGTGGCCGCACGGCCGAGCTCCGAGGCCGGGCCGAGCATCACCAGCACGTCACCGCTCTCGCCGGCCTGGAGGTGCTCGGTGACGAGGTCCAACGTGGTGACCGGTGTGCCGCGCTCACCGGCCAGGTGGGTGGACGAGATCAGCCGGCACACCGTGGCCCAGCCGCGTTTGCCTGCGGCCAGGAAGGTGACCCGGGGCAGGCGGAGGTCGCGGAAGGCGCCGCCCCGCGCCGGCGTCCGGATGCCGCCCAGCCGGTCTTGCTCCGGCCGCACCAGCCCGGACGGCGCGATCGCCAGGTCGACGCCGAGGACCGGCCGGACCCCACCGCGCAGGCACGCCTTGGCGAACCGGATCGCGCCGTAGGCACCGTCGCGGTCGGTGAGCGCGAGGGTGTCCATCTCCTGCTCGGCGGCACGCTCGACCAGGACGTGGGGATGCGAGGCGCCGTACTGGAGGGAGTAGCCCGACGCGACGTGGAGGTGCACGAACGGGTCAGGCAACACGCCACCCCGATCGGTCTGGTCGGTCCGACCGGCCCGACCCCTGGGACTGGCAGGGAAGGTGCTCGGGCACCGGCACATGGCGGATGAGCCCGAGGGACTCCTCCACCAGAGCGAGGAACCGGTCGGCCTCGCGGACCAGGTCGTCGGCCTCCCGCTCGGTGACCGCCCGCATGGAGCCCGCCTCCGCTGCAGCCCGCTTGGCCGCACCGGCGGAGAAGAACCTCGCCCACTCGGTGAACTCAGGAGCCACCTTCGCCAGCAGCACCCAGGCGTTGCGCTGGACCGGCCGACCGCGACCGGAGCGTGCACCCGTCGGCACCGGTGTGGCCCGGGCCGCGAGCAGGGCAGCGGTGGCCCGCAACGCGGCCACATGGGCGTGGGCGTAGCGCAGCGGGATCTCGCTGGTGGTGATCGCCTCATGCAGCGAGGCGGCCGACCGGACGAGATAGGAGTGGCTGGCGGCCGGCACATCGAAGGGTCGAGCCGGTTGGGTCGGTTGGGTCGGCAAGGAACCAGTCATCAGGCGCCCCTTCAGTCCGCACACCGGGTCAGCGCCCAGGTGCCGTCGGCCCAGTCGAAGGTCAGGTCGAAGACGCCGGTGCCCGCACCCGCTCCGGACGCAGTGGCCAGGCCGAGCCCGGCCTCCACCCGCCAGACCTCCCGTTCGGCGACCAGGTCGCCGGTGCCAGTGCCAGTGCCAGTGCGCGTGTCGGTGCACAGGGATCCCTCGTCGTCCTCGGGCGTCCCCTGCATCCCGAGGACGCCGTGCACACCGCTGGACTGCCACCAGGCCCCGGTCTCCACCCAGTGCGCGACCACGTCGCACACCTTCCAGAGCCGGCCCCGCCACAGGAACTGCTCAGGACCCTCCTGCCGGCCTCCCGGAC
>JBPCND010000296.1:0-4342 GCA_051001655.1 Nocardioides sp.
GGTCCATCTTCTCCATCACGATGTCGCGGATCTCGGACTCGGACTTCCTCGTGTGCTCGCGCAGCGGGAACGCGACGTTGTCGTAGAGGTTCATCGAGCCGAACATCGCGCCGTCCTGGAACAGCACTCCGAACAGCTTGCGGATCTCGTAGAGGTCTTCTCCGAGCAGCTCGCGATGTCGGTGCCCTCGATCAGGATCGAGCCCTTGTCGGGCTTGAGGAGGCCGATGAGAGTCTTGAGGAAGACCGACTTGCCGGTCCCGGACGGGCCGAGCATCACGCAAATCTCGCCGGCGGGGATGGTCAGGGTCACGTCGCCCCAGATGAGCTGCTTGCCGAACGACTTGGTCAGCTCGTTGACCTTGATCTCGACGCCCACGGACCCACCTCCCTCTCGACCGCGCCATCGCGCTCGGACAAGCGCGGCGCGCGTGAACCTCCCAGCCACGGCGCACGGACACTCACCGGTAACAACGGTGGCCACGCGACGAGGTTACGCCAGAGTTGCCGCGCGACAGCCCATCACGTAACACCGGGCGTTACACAGCCCCCGATCGGATGCGTCTCGTCAGCCCCGGTCCGCCACGTCGAGCGCCGCGTCGAGGATCTCCAGCCCACGCCTGGCGTCGTCGTCGGAGATGGTCAGCGGCGGCACGACGTGGATCCGGTTGTAGTTCACGAAGGGGATCAGACCGGCGTCCTTGCACGCGGCCGTGGTGGCGGCCATCGACGGGCTCGACCCGCCGTACGGCGCGAGCGGCTCACGCGTCTCGGGGTCGGCAACCAGCTCCAGCGCCCAGAAGACACCCAGCCCGCGCACCTCTCCCACGCTGGGGTGGTCGGCGGCGATCTTCTCCAGCCCCGGGCCGAATACCTCGCGGCCGAGCCGGTCGGCGTTCTCCACGATTTGCTCGTCTCGCATCGTCTCGATCGTCGCCACCGCCGCGGCGCACGCGAGCGGGTGTCCGGAGTAGGTGAGCCCACCGGGGTAGACCCGCTCGTCGAAGGTGGCCGCGATCGCGTCGCTGCTCACCACTCCGCCGAGCGGCACGTAGCCGGAGTTGACGCCCTTGGCGAAGGTGATCAAGTCGGGCACCAAGTCGTAGTGCTCGAAGGTGAACCAGCGCCCGGAGCGCCCGAAGCCGGCCATCACCTCGTCGGCGATGTAGACGATGTCGTGCCGGTCGCACAACTCCCGCACCCCGGCCAGGCAGCCGGTCGGCGGCGGCATGATGCCTGCAGTGCCGGGGATCGACTCGAGCACGATCGCCGCGATCGTTGATGGCCCCTCCAGGGCGATGACCTGCTCGAGGTGCGCGAGCGCCCGCTCGCACTCCTCGGCCTCGGTCGTCGCATGGAAGCTGCTGCGGTAGAGGAACGGCCCGAAGAAGTGGACTGCTCCGGCACTGCCGTGGTCGCTGGCCCAGCGGCGGGGGTCGCCGGTGACGTTGACGGCCAGGTTGGTGCCGCCGTGGTAGGAGCGGTACGTCGAGAGCACCTTGATCCGGCCGATGTGCAGCCGGGCCATCCGGATCGCGTGCTCGACCGCATCGGCCCCGCCGTTGGTGAAGAAGATCTTCTCCAGGCCGTCTGGCGCGGTGTCTGCGACCAGCCGGGCGGCCTCGGAGCGGGCGGCGTTGGCGGTGCCCGGGGCGATCGTGCAGAGCAGGGCGGCCTGCCGCTGGATCGCCTCGACGACCCTCGGGGCTGGTGGCCGATGTTGGTGAAGACCAGTTGCGAGGAGAAGTCGAGATAGCTGTTGCCCCGGTCGTCCCACACCGTCGAGCCCTGTGCCCGGGTGACCACCATGGGCTGCAGGGCGCCCTGAGCGGACCAGGAGTGGAAGACGTGGGCGCGGTCGAGCTCGTAAGTGCGGCTCTCGTCGATCATGGGTGGTGGTTCCTCGGAGGTCGGAGTCGGAGGTCGTAGATGGGACGTGCTCAGTCGTGGCGCGGAAAGCCGAGGTCCACCCCGGCCGACCGGCGGGCCGCCGGGTCACCCCAGCGCGACGTCACCACCTTGCCACGGGTGAAGAAATGCACGCCATCGGTGCCGTGCGCGTGGGTGTCACCGAAGAGAGAGCGCTTCCACCCGCCGAAGGAGTAGTACGCCATCGGCACCGGGATCGGCACGTTGATACCGACCATCCCGACCTGCACCTCGTTCTCGAACTGCCGGGCGGCCGCGCCGTCGGCGGTGAAGATGGCGGTGCCGTTGCCGTAGGGGTTGGCGTTGATCAGGTCCAGCCCCTCGCGGTAGCTGCCCACCCGGACCACCGAGAGCACCGGCCCGAAGATCTCCTCGGTGTAGATGGTCATCTCCGCGGTGACATGGTCGAAGAGCGTGGGGCCGACCCAGTAGCCGCCCTCGGTCCCGGCGTGCGGAGTGGCGCGGCCGTCGACGACGACCTTGGCCCCGGCGTCCTCGCCCTGCCTGATGAGGTCGAGCACCCGGTCGGCGTGCTCGCGGGTGACCAGCGGTCCCATGTCGGACTCGTCGGAGTCTCCGTCTCCGACCCGCAGCCCCGAGGTGCGGTCGGCGATCCGGGCCACCAGCTCGTCCCCCACCGGGTCCACGGCGACCACGACGCTGATGGCCATGCACCGCTCCCCGGCCGAGCCGTAGCCCGCCGACACTGCAGCGTCGGCCACGGCGTCGAGGTCGGCGTCAGGCAGCACCAGCAGGTGGTTCTTGGCGCCGCCGAGCGCCTGCACCCGCTTGCCGGACGCGCTGGCCTGCTCGAAGACGTACTGCGCGATCGGCGTCGAACCGACGAAGCTGATCGCCGCCACGTCGGGGCTGTGCAGCAGGGCGTCGACGGCCACCTTGTCGCCTTGGAGCACGTTGAAGACGCCGTCCGGCAGCCCCGCCTCGGTCCACAGCCGGGCCATCCACAAGGCGGCGGAGGGGTCCTTCTCGCTGGGCTTGAGGACCACCGTGTTGCCGGTCGCGATCGCGAGCGGGAAGAACCACATCGGCACCATGGCCGGGAAGTTGAAGGGGCTGATGATGCCGACGACGCCGAGCGGCTGCCGGATCGAGTGGACGTCGACCCCGGTCGAGACGCTCTCGGAGTAGCCGCCCTTCAGCAGGTGCGGGATGCCACACGCGAACTCCACGACCTCGAGGCCGCGGGCGATCTCGCCGAGGGCGTCCGAGTGCACCTTGCCGTGCTCGCGGGTGATGATCGCGGCGAGCTCGTCCTTGCGGGCGTCGAGGAGCTCACGGAACCGGAAGAGCACCCGGGCGCGGGTGGTGATCGAGACCCGGCACCAGGCACGAGCCGCTTCGGCGGCTGAGGCGATCACCGCAGCGGCATCGCCGGCGTCGGCCACGCTCATCCTGCCGGTGACCTGACCGGTGGCCGGGTTGGTGACCGCGAGGGAGGTTCCGGACAGCCCGGGCTGCTCTCGGCCATCGAACCAGTGGGTGATCGTCGACATCACAGCGGGATCCGTCGCCATGCCCCGATTCTGCCAGCCACTCCGTGGAAGATGCCAACGGCGACCACCTCGTGGGAGGTGGTCGCCGTTCGCGTTCGTCTCACCGGGTCTCGACACGCCCTTCCGCAACCTCGCAAGCTCGGTTGCGGGGGCTGCTCGACCTGGCCGAGCCCACGCCGACACCTCGTGCCTCGGTGTCGGCTGCTCAGCTCACTTGACGGTGACGGTGGCTCCGGCGCCCTCGAGGGGCTCCTTGGCCTTCGCGGCGGCTTCCTTGGTGGCGTTCTCGAGCACCGTCTTGGGGGCGGCCTCGACGAGGTCCTTGGCCTCCTTCAGGCCGAGGGAGGTCAGGGCGCGCACCTCCTTGATGACGTTGATCTTCTTGTCGCCGGCGGCCTCGAGCACGACCTCGAACTCGTCCTGCTCGGCGGCCTCTTCCGCACCGCCGGCAGCGCCGCCCGCGGCAGGCGCCGCGGCGACGGCCATGGGAGCGGCGGCGGTGACGCCGAAGGTCGTCTCGAACTGCTTCACGAACTCGCTCAGCTCAATGAGGGTCACCTCCTTGAACGCGTCGAGCAGCTCGTCGGTGGTGAGCTTCGCCATGATGGCGTTTCCTTCCGTTGATGGCCCGAAGAGGTCTCTTGCGGGCCGGGTTTCAGGTGGGGTACGTCGGCCTGGTCAGGCCTCGGTGGTCTCCTCGTCGGAGGCGATGGCCTCGGCGGACTCGTCCGCGGGGGACTCCTCCGCGGGGGCCTCGGTCACTTCGCCGGCGCGAGCAGCGGCAGCGCCACCACCCGCGAGGGATTCAAGGGAGTCCTGCCCTGCTTCGCTTCGCTTCGCCTGCAGCGCACCCGCAAGACGGGCGGCCTGGGCGAGCGGAGCGTTGAGCAGGTAGACGGC
>JBPCND010000297.1:0-4433 GCA_051001655.1 Nocardioides sp.
AACCTGATGGGGCTGTGGACGGCGGTCATCACGTTCCGGATCGAGGCTGCGGCCGCGATCAGCTCGACGGCGAGCCCGGTGACCTCCGGACGGCTGCAGAATCTCGTGCTGGCGCTTGTCGTCAGCGGCGCCCCGCTGCTGGTCGCGCTGTTCCTGCGTCACGCGGGCACCGCCCCGGCCGCCGGCGCCATGGACCTGCGGTGGACGGTCCTGGCCCTCCTGGGCTGGGAGTCAATCTCGGTCCTGGGCGGCGGCAGCTACTGGCTGCACTACCTGATCCTTCTGGTCCCTGGTCTGGTCCTCGCCGTCGCCGCCCTCGAGGTCGCCGCCCTCGAGGTCGCCCCTGCCTCCGACACCGGCCACCAGCTCGGTCGGAGGACGGCGTCCTCGTGGACCGTCCTGAGCTACGCCGCGCTTGCCGCTGCGATCTGCCTCGGCTACCAGGGCACCCACCTCGACCGGTCCCACCGTGAGAACCGCGTCGTCTCCTGGCTCGCGTCCCACGCCAGACCCCAGGACACCGCGGTCATCGCCTACGGACACCCCGACATCCTCCAGGCAACGGGTCTCAGCAGCCCCTACCCGGAGCTCTGGAGCCTGCCGGTGAGGGTCCGCGACCCTCAACTGCGCCAGCTCGCCTCCGTGCTGGCCAGCCACGCCAGGCCGGACTGGCTCGTGATGACCGGGTCGAGCCTGGCGACCTGGGGACTGGACGCCACCACCGCCGAGGCCGAGCTCGCCAATCACTACCAACACGTGGCCGACATCGACGGCCATCACCTCTATCACCAGCGCACGCCCGCCATCACATGGTCCGGCTCCTACCATGGCGGGGTGCCACCCGTCGCAGCGCACATGACTGGGCGATCGGCATGAGGGCACTGTCGTTGGTCGGCTGAGCAAGACATCCGCCGGACGATCCGATGTGGTCGGGTACCGTCGCAGACGCCGAGCGTTCGTCGTCGGACCTACTGACGTCGGACCCAGGGAGGCAACATGACCAGCCGCGTCCGGCTTGCAGCTCTCCTGGGGGGGGCCACGGTAGCCATCTGTCTAGTCGTGTTGGTCGTTGCTCGGCCACCGGCCGCCCTCTGGCCCCTGTTCGCCCGCGACCAACCCTCCGACCTCGCCGGGGAGCCCGCCCCTCCGGTCACCAAGCCGCCAGCCGTTCGCGTGGCGGTGGCCGGCGACACCGGAACGGGAGACCCGAGCGAGGCGGACACCGCACGACAGATGGCCGCCCAGGGCCGGACTCGTCCCTACGACGCACTGCTCCTGCTCGGTGACCTCGTGTACGAGGACGGCGAGGCCAAGCTGACCGATCGGGTGGTCACCGAGCCGTTCGAGGCCGTCTTGCGCGGCGGCGCGACTCTGCTCCCGGTCCTGGGAAACCATGACTACGCCAGCGGTGAACAGCAACAGATCCTCGAGGAGCTGGGCCGCCGGGAGGCTTGGTATGTCCAACGCATCGGGCAGCTGCGCGTCGTGGTCCTGGATTCCAACCAGGTATCGAATCCCGTGCAGACCCAGTGGCTTCGCGAAACCCTGGCCGTGCCACAGCCGACTGACACCTGGACCGTGGCCGCGATGCACCACCCTGGGTATTCCGCGGGCTACCACGGCTCGGACCTCGAAGTCAGGGAAGCCTGGGGACCCTTGTTCGCCGAGTACGACGTTCCGCTGGTGCTCGCCGGTCACGACCACGACTATCAACGGTCGACACCACAAGATGGGGTCACCTATGTCGTCTCCGGAGCAGGGGCCAAGCTCCGCCCCACCGGCAGCGAGGACTTCACGGCGGTGAGCGCCTCGGTGCTGCACTACGTCGACCTGCTTGTCTATGCCGACCGCCTGGTCATGAGCGCGATCGACCAGACCGGGACTCTCGTGGACACTTTCACGATCGACCGCTGACGGTCGCTGACCGACTGCGGTCCCGAGCAGGTCCGCACAGACAGTGAGCGGCGTCTAGGAGCGGTGGTGGCTGGCTTCGATCATCACCCGCCGCGCAGTCACTGGACGGGGTTGGGATGCGGCGCAAGCTCGCCCGGGGCTGCGATGCCCCCCGGGCGCGCCGGCCGGCCTCTGAGGATCAACAGGGGACCGAGGCCGAGATGTCGACGCGGGCGTTACTCGGTCTCGCCGGTCTCGTCGGCGTCTTGATGGCCGGGCTCGTTCGGGTTGGCGTCGGGGCCCTGGTCGGCACCATCCGAGGTCTCCTCGGCACCCTCGACTCCTTCGACCTCGCCCTTCTCGGACTTGTCGGACTTCTCGACCGACGACTTGTCCGAGCTGGTGGACGGGGTCGCGTGAGCTGCCATCACGCCGCCGACGCCGACGGTGGCGATGACGGCGTTGGAGGCGATGACAGCCAGGTTGCGCCTGGTGTTCTTCATGGTCTGCTCCCTTCGTCGGCCGCACGGTTTGCGGACTGACACCATCAGCCTGACGGGCGAGGACTGTGAGGACGCTGAGTCCACCTGAGAGCCCCGATCAGCAGACGTCCACGGAGCAGGCGTTCACAGCGGCCTCTCAGTTGCTCCGGAGCACGATGGGCCACAGTTCGCCTGATCAGGAGGAGGATGACGCGTGCGCGTGCTGCTCGTGGAGGACGAGGTCCGGCTGGCCGAGACGGTGCGGCGCGGCCTGTCGGCTGAGGGTTTCCTCGTCGACGTCGCTCACGACGGCCTGGACGGACTGCAGGCGGCTGAGATCAATCCGTATGACGTGCTCGTCCTCGACATCATGTTGCCAGGGCTCAACGGCTACGACGTGTGCCGTCGACTGCGCGCGGCGGACATCTGGACTCCGGTCCTGATGCTCACCGCGAAGGACGGCGAGTACGACCAGGTCGACGCGTTCGACATCGGCGCCGACGACTACCTCACCAAGCCCTTTTCGTTCGTGGTCCTGGTCGCACGGCTGCGCGCTCTCGTCCTCCGTGGCGCTCCGGAGCGCCCTGCCCTGTTGCGGGCGGGTGACCTCTCGCTAGATCCGCGGACGCGGTCGGTGCAGCGCGATGGCATGGACATTTCGTTGACTCCTCGTGAGTTCGGTCTGTTGCACTTCCTGATGCGGCATCGCGGCGACGTGGTCTCCAAGACCGAGATCCTCGAAAGCGTCTGGGACCTCAACTACGACGGCGACGACAACGTGGTGGAGGTGTACGTCGGCTACCTCCGGCGCAAGATCGATCACCCCTTCGGCCGCAAGGCCATCGAGACGGTGCGAGGAGTCGGCTACCGACTGGAGGGAGGCGGTGGCTGACCGGCGCGGTCCCCTGCCTGGTGGAGTCCGGCTGCGCACCTCGGCCGCTGCCACTCTTGTGGTCGCTCTCGTGCTTGCTGCCGCTTCGGTCGCCTTCGTCTTGGTGCAGCGCCACCAGCTGACGGCGTCGTTGACCGACGTCGCTCGACAGCAGGCCAGCGACGTCGCCGCCCAGGTACGCGGCGAAGGTTCCGGCATCGACCTGGACGCGGGCGGCGGGGACCAGTCCCTGGTTCAGGTCGTCGACAGCGACGGCGCGGTCGTCGAGGCCAGCGCGACCATTGCCGGCGAGCCACCCGTGGCAGACCTCGGCCCAGATCCGGGCGCGGTGATCTCGATGGTCAGCGGAAACCTGCCGGTCGGCGAGGGCGAGTCGTTCGTCGTCGTCGCCGAAGGGACCACGAGCCCGGACGGCCCCATGGTGGTGCTGGCTGCCCAGAGCCTGGAGACCGTGCAGGAGTCGACCTCGGTGGTCGGCGAGCTCCTGCTGATCGGGTACCCACTGGTGCTGCTGGCCGTCGCTCTGACCCTCTACTGGCTGACCGGGCGCGCCCTGGCCCCGGTCGAGGCGATCCGACGGCGGGTCGCCACGATCGACGGGACCTCAGACCTTGCCGCGCGCGTGCCGGTGCCTCCCGGAGCCGACGAGATCGCCCGCCTCGCTCACACCATGAACTCGATGCTGACGAGGCTGCAGAGCGGTGCCGAGGCGCAACATCGTTTCGTCGGGGACGCCTCCCACGAGCTGCGGAGCCCCCTGGCGACGATTCGCGCCGCCCACGAGATCCAGGCGCTGCACCCGGAGTCGACCGACTGGCCCATGGTCTCCACCGAAGTTCTCTCCGAGCTCGACCGCGTCGACCGTCTGGTGGCCGACATGCTGCTGCTGACGCGGTCCGACGAGAGCGCGCTGACCCTGGAGCTGCGCGACGTCGACCTGGAGGACCTGGTGCGTGCCGAGGCCGGCCGCCTGCGCCGTGCCGGAATCGAGGAGGTCCTCGTCAGCGCACCCCCCGTGCGGGTGGTCGGCGACCCGCACCACCTGGGCCGCGCCATCCGGAACCTCACCGAGAACGCCGCCCGGCACGCACGCCACCGCGTGGAGCGGCGGCTCAGCGCGGTCTGCGGGACCGCTGTCGTCGACGTGCTCGACGACGGCGCCGGAG
>JBPCND010000298.1:0-4479 GCA_051001655.1 Nocardioides sp.
CCTGCTTTCCACTTCTCGAGGTGTGTTGTGCCCCGTCGTCTGCTCGCGTCCACGGTCGTGTCCGTGCTCCTGCTCGGATCAGCCGCCTGCGGCAACGAGCCTGACGCCTCCGCCGAGGGGCCCGTGGCGAGCGAGGGCACCGACGAAGCCACCGGCTCGTTGGCCGGCGTCATCGCCGAAGGTGAGGTCGGAGAGGACCTGACCGTCACCCTGGAGCCGCCGATCGAGTCCGACGAGGCACAGGCGGAGGTCCTGACGGAGGGGGAGGGCAACCCGCTCGAGACCAACGGGGCGGCTCTGATCCACCTCTACGTCGGCAACGGGACCAGTGGGGAGCAGGCGGCCAACACCTACGAGGTCGGCCCTCCCGTCCAGGTGGCCGCGACCGAAGGACAGCTCTTCCAGGTGATCCTCGACGAGGTCGTCGGTCAGCCGGCCGGCAGTCGGGTCGCGATCACCGCGCCGGCCGCCGACGTCTGGGGTGACCAGGGCGCGCCGCAGCTGAAGATCGCAGGCGACGACACCGTGGTCTTCGTCGCCGACATCGTCTCCGTGCAGCCGGTCGAGGTCCTCGACACGCCTGAGGGCACTGATATCGAGCCCACGGAGGAAGCACCGGTGCTGGTCGAGGAGGACGGGCAGGTCACGGGGTTCGACTGGTCACAGGCACCCAAGAAGGCACCCAAGAAGCTCACCGTGATCCCCCTGATCGAGGGTGACGGACCCGAGGCCCGGGCCGAGTCGATGGTGACATTCGACTACTTCGGCGCCGTCTACGGGAAGGAGAAGCCCTTCGACGAGTCGTTCAGCGCCGAGCCGGTTCCCTTCGGTGTCGGGGTGAACGGGTTGATCCCGGCGTGGGACAAGACGATCCCGGGCCTCACGCAGGGCAGCAGGGTGCTGATCATCGCGCCGCCCGAGGACGCCTACGGCGACGCGAAGCAGCCGGGCATCCCGGCGAACTCCACGCTCGCCTTCGTCGTCGACGTCCTAGGTGTCGACGAGTGAGAAATCTGACGGCCTCGTCGGCAGCGGCCGGCAGCAGGCACCGTGCTCCTCGAGCTCCGCTGGGGTAGGTTCACCACCGGGTGAGGCCGAGACGGGCACCCGGGAGGGGTAGGTCGTGACGGCACGCAAGAGCGAACGGCTCCTCAACCTGCTCATCACGCTGCTCGTGGCTCGCAGCTACGTCGGCAAGGACCGCCTCCGCGAGATCATCGAGCCCTACCGGGAAGCCGGTGATGACGCCTTCGAGAAGATGTTCGAGCGTGACAAGGAAGAGCTCCGCTCACTGGGGATCCCTCTCGAGGTCGGCTTCGTCGACCGGGCATTCGAGGACGAGCCGGGATACCGCATCGAGCGCGCCGCCTTCGAGCTGCCAGACATCGACCTGGCGCCCGACGAGGCCGCGGTCGTCGGTCTGGCCGCCCGGGTTTGGCAGCACGCAGGCCTCGCTGCGGCGACCTCGGACGCGCTGGTCAAGCTGAAGGCGGCCGGAGTCACCGTTGACCGGACCGCGCTCGACGTCGTACAACCGCAGCTCGTCGCGGACGAGCCCGCCTTCGAGGCGCTCTGGGACGCGACCAGGACCAGGACGCCGGTCACGTTCGACTACCGAACGTCGGCGGCGGCGGAGACCTCCACACGGCACCTCCAACCCTGGGGGGTCGTCTCCTACCGTGGGCGCTGGTACGTCGTCGGACACGACTCGGACCGGGACGACTCCCGGCTGTTCCGGCTGTCCCGTGTCCGCGGCGAGGTCCGTCCCGACGGACGGCCGGGCAGCTACGACGTGCCCGAGGGCACCGACATCCGGTCGCTGACCCAGATGCTGGCACCCGGCTCGCCGGACCGGACGGCGGTCGTCCGGGTGCGTCCGGGGGCGGGGCACGGGATCCGGCGGCGCGCCACCGAGTCGGCGGGGCCAGCCGACGCTGCTGGCTGGGACCGGCTGGAGCTCCGCTACGCGGGCACTGAGGCTTTGGCCGACGAGGTGCTGGGTTATGGCGCGGACGTCGTGGTCGAGGAGCCGGACGAAGTCGCCACGGCGGTCGTCTCCCGGCTCGAGCAGCTGGCCGCGTCCACCGGAGCTCCGAGATGAGCGGCGCACGTGAGCAGGTGGCCCGGCTGTTGGCTTTGGTGCCCTACATCCAGGCGCGCCTAGAGGTGTCGGTCGAGCAGGCGGCGGCAGAGTTCGGCGTCACGCCGGCTCAGATCCTCAAGGACCTCAACGTGCTGTGGTTCTGCGGACTCCCTGGGTTGGGCATGGGGGACCTGATCGAGGTCGACATGGACGCGCTCGAGGGGGAGGGGGTGATCCGCGTCTCGAACGCCGACTATCTCACCCGGCCGTTGCGCCTGGACAGCTCGGAGGCGTCGGCGTTGATCGTGGCCCTGCGAGCGCTTCGAGAGAGCAGCGGCCCCGATGTGCGGCCGATCGTCGACCGGACCCTCGGCAAGCTCGAGTCGGCGGCCGGCGATGCGGCTGCGGCTGCGGCTCAGGTCGACGTGCGGCTCCCGCAGCAGGACAGCCGCCTGGCCGGCGTACGCGTGACTTTGTCCGAAGCCTTGGAACAACACCGTCAGGTGAAGATCGACTACTACGTCCCCGCTCGCGACGAGTCGACCGACCGCACGGTCGACCCGTTCCGGTTGGTCACGGCCGAGGGAAACGACTACCTCGAGGCGTGGTGCCACACCGCCGAGGGCCAACGGCTCTTCCGGCTCGACCGGATCTCGGCCGCCACCGTGCTCGACACCCCCGCCGATGACCACGACGACGTCGTCCCGCGCGACCTGGCCGTCGGGTTGTTCCAGCCCTCGCCTGAGGACGCCCTGGTCACGCTGCTGCTCGAGCCGCAGGCACGCTGGGTGGCCGAGTACTACCCCACCGAGTCCGTCGAGGAGGTGGGGGAGGGTCGGCTCCGGGTGCACCTGCGGGTGGCCGACTCAGGCTGGGTGCTCAGACTGCTGCTCCGGCTCGGTGGCGCCGCCCACGTGGAGTCACCCGTTGGCCTGGCTGACGATGTCGCCCGGACCGCGACGGAGGCTTTGGCGAACTATCCGTGAGCAGGTGCGTACGATGGAACAGGTAGCTCTCGCCGTTCGGAAGAGGACATCATGACCGCTCACGTCGTTCCCATGATCGCGGGTCTCGGCCCGCAGGAGATCATCTTGATCCTCCTGGTGCTGGTGCTGCTGTTCGGGGCGAAGAAGCTGCCCGAGCTGGCCCGCGGGTCCGGGCGGGCGTTGCGGATCTTCAAGGCCGAGACCAAGGGCCTGCTCGACGACGAGGACGACGAGACCAAGACCGAGGAGCAGCGCCAGATCGACGCGCAGCGACGCACCGAGGCAGCCACCCGGGTCGAGGCGGGCGAGGAGCAGCCGCGCCCCGACGCCGAGCGCTGAGCGCCGGCGACCTGTCCTACCCGTGATCAACGCTGCCGGGGTGCTCAGGCTCTTCCGGGTCACGCCGCTGCAGCCAGTGGGTCCCGACGGCCGGATGGCGCTGGCCGACCACCTGCGTGAGCTCCGCGCCCGGCTGCTGATCGTGGCGGTTGCGCTGATCGTGGGCATCGTCGTCGCCTGGTTCTTCTACGACCCGCTGTTCAACCTCCTGCTGGACCCGTACGACAGTGCACGTGTCCGTCTCGCGGCCAAGGGGATCGACTCGCAACCGGTCATCAACGGGGTGGCGACCTCCCTGTTGCTGCGGCTCAAAATCAGCGCCCTCGCCGCCGTGATCGCCACCAGCCCGCTCTGGCTCTACCAGATCTGGGCCTTCGTCGTCCCGGGACTGCACCCGCACGAGCGGAGATCGACCAAGCTCTTCGCCGTGGTCGCCAGCCCCTTGTTCGTGGCTGGCGTCGGAGTGGCCTACTACGTCCTGCCGAAGGGCATGGAGGTGCTCATCGGGTTCACCCCCGGGAACCTGCAGAGCCTGGTCGACTTCGGGGACTACTGCCGGTTCCGCACCCGGATGATGCTGGTCTTCGGAGTCGCGTTCGAGATCCCGCTCTTCGTCGTGATGCTCAACCTCGCCGGCGTCGTCTCGGGCCGCAACCTGGCGAACTACCGTCCCTGGATCGTGGTGGGCACATTTGTGTTCGCGGCGGTGGCCACACCCTCCACCGACCCGTTCTCGATGATCATGCTGGCCATCCCGATGGTGTTCCTCTTCCTGGTCTCAGAGACGATCGCCCGGTTCAACGACCGGCGACGGGCTAGGAAACGCCGGGCCGACGGTGACCTCTCCGAGCTCGACGACGAGGAGCAGTCGACTGTCGAGGAGCCCTCCGGTGGCATCCGACGGTCCCGGCTCGACGAGGACGACTGAGGTGGCCGTCCCTCCGAGCGTTGCCGCGAGGGACCCGTTCGACCTGCCTGACTGGCTCGGCACCTCCGAGGTCACCTGGACGGCGATCACCGGTGTGCACACCGGCCACCACGTCCGTGGGCGGCTCGACGGCTCGGCACCGG
>JBPCND010000299.1:0-3310 GCA_051001655.1 Nocardioides sp.
AGTCAGGACATCCCCTTCCTTCCCGACGAGACCATGGAACAGCTGGTCGACGACAACGGTGACTTCGTCCTCTACCGGCAGGTCCACCCGGTCGGGGTGCCCAACCTGAGCTTCGCCGGCTACAACAGCTCGTTCTTCTCGCCGCTGTCGGCCGAGGTCTCCGCGCTCTGGATCGGCTCCCTGCTCGGCGGCGACCACAAGCTGCCGGACGACGCCACCATGCGCAGCCAGGTCGCCAACCGACTCGCCTGGATGCGCGAGCGCACCAATGGGATGCACGCTCGAGGCACCAACATCATCCCCTTCTCGGTGCACAACATCGACGAGGTTCTCTCCGACATCGGCCTCAACGTCGGTCGCGTCACCCGCCTGCGCCAGTGGCTGCTGCCGATCAACCCGAGCAACTACAGCAAGGCACTGCCCAAGCTCGCCAAACGGATGGGCGTCTCAGCGTCGTGATCTATGACGCCGTCGTCATCGGAGCGGGCATCAACGGCCTCGTCGCCGCAGCCGAGCTCGCAGGCGCCGGCTGGTCGGTGGCGTTGGTCGAGGAGCGGAACCGGCTGGGCGGCTTCATCGCTTCAGACGAGCTGACCCTGCCAGGCTTCGTCCACGACACGTTCAGCTCTTGGCATCCCCTGTTCCAGGCTGGCGGCGGCTACGCCACCTTGGGTGAGGAGCTGCACCGACTCGGGCTGGAGTACGTAAACGTCGACGGAGCGGTCACCGCATCGGTGTCGGACCGGGGCACGGTCGTGGCCGACCGTGACCCGGGTGTGACCGCCTCTGCCTTCGAGTACGGCCAGGACGCCCGCGCCTACGCGGACATGCTCGAGCAGCTCGAGAGCTGGTCGCCCCACGTCTTCGGGGTGCTCGGTGCTGAGCTGGACGATCGAGGTGTGGCCAAGCTCGGGTTCGGCGCCCTGCGGGGGTTGGGACGCGAGGGGTTGGCCGAGCTCGGTCGCGTCGCCTCCCAGAGTGGCCGCGGTCTGGTACGCGAGCGTTTCAAGGGCTACGAGGTCGACCAGCTGTGGTCACCGTGGCTGCTGCACGCCGGACTGGCCCCGGATCACGCGACCGGCGGGCTCTTGCTCCCGGTGATGGCCTTCACCATGCACGCCGTCGGGCTTCCCGTCGTGCGCGGCGGCGCCAGCCGATTCGTGGACGCCTTCGGTGCGCTCTTGGCAGAACGCGGGGTGGACGTCTTCCTGGGCGAGTCGGCCGACCGGATCGAGGTCACCGACGGACGGGCGGTCGGCGTGCATGTGGGCCACCGCCGCCTCGGTGTACGCCGAGCGGTCCTGGCTTCCACTTCGACCCCTCGTCTGTACGGCGAACTGCTGGACGCTCGCGACGTGCGCGAATCCGGGCAACGGGCCGTCATCCGGCACCGCCCCGGACGCGCGGCCATGCAGATCCACCTCGCGCTGGACCGTCCCGTGGCCTGGTCGGACTCCCGACTCGACGCCGTACCGCTCATCCACGTCAGCGACGGCGCCAACGGTACCGGGATCGCGTGCGCACACGCCGAGGCGGGGCTCCTGCCTGGCGCGCCCACAGTGGTGGTCGGGCAGCAGTACACGCTCGATCCCAGCAGAGCCCCGAAGGGACAGGCCACCCTCTGGATCCAGCTTCAAGAGGTCCCCTGGCGCCCCCGCGGCGACGCCGCCGGAGCCTTAGACACCTCAGACGGGTGGACCGAGGAGCTGGTCGAGGGCTACGTGGACCGCGTGATCGAGAGGATCGAGGACCACGCGCCCGGCCTCGGCAAGACCGTCCTCGCGAAGGAAGTCCTGCCCCCGACCCGGCTGGCGGCCGAGAACCGGAACGCGGTCAACGGCGACCCGTATGGCGGGGCGGCTGAGCTCGACCAGACGCTGCTCTGGCGGCCCGGCACCCGAACCGGACACGAGACCGAGGTGGACTCCTTGCTCCACATCGGGGCCTTCACTCACCCCGGACCCGGTCTGGGCGGCGGCTCAGGCCACCTGGTCGCCCAGAAGTTGCTCACCCCGAACCCTGCCCAGCGAGCGGTCGCAACCCTGCGACGTCTTGCCGGACGACCCACGAAAGGCTGACCGATGACCGCTGTTGAGACCCTGCTGAGTGCCTTGTCCTCCGGAGGTGTGAAGGTCATCGACCTCACGGCTCCGCTCTCGCCAGAGACCCCGATCCTCCAGCTGCCGCAGCCCTTCGCCAACACCATCCCTCTCTCGTTGGAGCGCGTGAGCGCGTTCGACGATGACGGCCCGTTCTGGCAGTGGAACAACATCCACACCGGGGAGCACACCGGAACCCACCTGGACGCCCCCGCCCACTGGGCCACCGGCCGGGACCGCGACACGGTCGACAAGATCCCCCCGTCCCGGCTGATCGGCCCCGCGGTGGTGCTCGACTTCACGGCGGAGACGGCGGGGAATCCCGACTTCGTCCTCGAGCCCAAGCACCTCGACGGCTGGGTCGCCGACAACGGTCCGCTGCCCGATGGTGCCTGGCTGCTCTTCCGGACCGGGTGGAGCAAGTTCGGCTCCGACGCCGCCGCCTTCGCGAACGCCGACGACAGCGGCCCGCACACGCCGGGAGTCTCCGTCGCCGGGGCCGAGTGGCTCGCTTCCTCGTCCATCACCGGCTTCGGTGTCGAGACGGTTGGCATCGACGCCGGACAGGCCGGCGGCATGGAGCCGCCCTTCCCGGTGCACCACCACCTCCTGGGAGCCGACAAGTACGGACTGACCCAGCTGCAGAACCTCGACCAACTGCCGACCACCGGCGCCCTCGTGGTCGCGGCCCCGCTGCCCATCGTCGGGGGCTCGGGTTCCCCGACCAGGGTCCTCGCCGTCGTTGCGGCCTGACCCATCGGGCTGCCTGACCGGACGGTGCCTCATGTATCGCAATTCGACGATCGTCAAGTTTACGACACGTCCCTGGGCCTATGCTGTGACCCTCTGCACCTACAAGGCGGGTGGTCGCCGTGTCGAAGACACCGCTTTCTCGCTTCCCGAAGGTCTCGACGAACGACCTGGACGAAGTCAGATCGGCAGTGGCGAGCGACTTCTGTGCTCACGACCTGTCGCTGACCCGACCGGGCTCCCGGCTGGATGCTGTGCACAACTCGGCTGCCCTCGGGTCGCGGGTCGCGTTGAACTACCTGCGGTACGGGGACGAGGTGCGGATCACCCCAGGCACCTTGGACATCTTCTACCTGGTGCAGATCCCGCTGTCGGGGACGGCACGGGTGAAGGTGGGCGACCGGGTCGTCGCCTCCGACCGGAGGTACGCGTCGCTCCTGTCGCCGACCGAACCGGTGGAC
>JBPCND010000300.1:0-13389 GCA_051001655.1 Nocardioides sp.
GTCGACCGCGGCGGCGTCGAAGTCGCAGTCGGGACAGGCGCGTTCGAGCACCCAGGTCCAGTCCTTGGTGTCCGGTTCGATGGTCATCTCAGCAGTGTGGCGCACGTCGTACGACGTTGCGCCGCACGTCCCGCGGACGGGCCGGACCTGGGACGATGTCCTGATGGGCACCGACCTGACCATCCGCCCGGCCACGCAGGACGACCTCCGCGAGATCGCGGCCATCTACAACCACGAGGTCGTTCACAGCGTGTCGACGTTCGACCTTGAGCCGCCGTCGATCACCTACTGGCAGGACAGGCTGGCCAGCACGCAGGACGGCGATCATCTCCTGGTCGCCGTGGACGCCGACGACGTGGTCGGCTACGCCTACTCCTCGTCCTACCGGCCGCGGCCGGCCTACGGGCAGACCCGGGAGACCTCGATCTACCTCCACCCGTCCGCTCGAGGCAAGGGCATCGGAAGGGTGTTGTATCCCGCGCTGCTCGAGACGATGGCCGCGTCGGGGGTGCACACCGCGGTGGCATTGGTGGCGCTGCCGAACCCCTCGAGCATCAAGCTGCACACCACTGTCGGATTCGAGCACGTGGGCACGATGCGCGAGGTCGGCAACAAGTTCGGCCGGTGGATCGACGTCGCGTGGTACGACCTCCTGCTCAGCTGACCAGCCCGTGAGACCGGCGTCGGCCCCACTGGGAGTTTCCCAGGGGATGCAGGCGGCGGCTCAGCCGTCCGCCGGGGTCATCGGCCCACGATCCAGGCGGCGCTCCAGTCTCATGGCGCCTTCGGCGATGAGCAAGAACAGGACCGCCACCCCGACAGTGTTGACGGCCACGCGCGCGTAGCCGAGGTCGTCCACGTCGAGGAACGGGTAGGGATACCATCCCGTCAGCGCCCCACCGACCAACGTCAGGACCAGCCAGACGACCGGTAGCACCAGCGACGGCAGTAGCTCGGACCGGCTCGCCCGGCCACGTGGGCCGACCCAGAGCCAGCCGCTGACGGCCAGGATCGGCACTACGACGTGGAGCATCTTGTCCGCGACGTATGACGCGCCGGAGAGGTCCAGGAGTGGCCGCAGGAAGAACCAGTGCACGACACCCGTCACGGCGATGCAGACGACCGCGTCCAGCCGGAGCACCCGCCACACGCGGTCGTTGCGGTCGGGATCGCGGGCGAGGGAGACCGTGACGGCCAGCACGAGCAGGTTGGCGAGAATCGTGAAGTAGCTGAAGAATCGCACCAGCCGCGTGCCCAGCGACGAATTCTCCTCGGGTAGAAGAGTGGCTACACCATCGATGACGAGGACCAGCTGCAGGACAATGGCTACTGCCGCCACCAGCGCCGTGAGCCGGTGGACCCGGCGCGCGGTGCGTGGCGTCGGCATGGCGCGAGAATAACGCTGCGCGCCCTCCCATGAGTCCGGTGGGGGTTTACCTCCCGCGCCGGAGCAGGCGGCGGCTGTGCTCACTCTTGTGTTCGGTGCTACCGGTCGCGGTGCGACCACCTGGTCAGCGCAGGAGCAGCTTGTCGAGCCGTCTGGAGACGACGTAGAGCCCGATAAGCCCCATCGCCAGCAGGTAGACCACGGAGATCGCGGAGTCCATCGTGACCGCTCCGGTGGTCAGCTCCCGGCAGAGCACCACGCCTCGGTAGAGCGGGGTGGCCTCGACGACCACCCGGAGCACTCCGCCGAACGCCGTCACCGGGAAGAAGGTCGCCGAGAACAATAACATCGCCATCACCGCGAGCTGGACCAGCTCGAAGTCCTGCCAGGAGCGCATGAACGTGGTCAGCGCCATGCAGACACCCGAGAAGCCGAACCCGATGAGCAGGGTGGCGGGCACGGCCAGGACGGCCCACCACGAGCCGACGAGACCCATCAGCACCATGACGACCAGGAAGCCGGTGGCGTAGACGCCGCCGCGCAGCAGCGCCCAGGTGATCTCGCCACGAGCCACGTCGGAGGGGCGCAGGGGCGTCGCCAGCACGGCGTCGTACAGCTTCTCGTACTTCAGCTTGAAGAAGACGCTGAACGTCGAGTCGAGCACCGCGCCGTTCATGGCCGAGGCGGCGAGCATGCCGGGTGCGACGAAGGCGGCGTACTCGATGGTCCGCCCGTTGAACTCGAACCCGCCGACCATCTGGCCGACGCCGACGCCGATCGAGAACAGGTACAGCACCGGCTCGAGGAAGCCGGTCAGGAAGTACACCTTGCTGCGCCTGTGGACCAGGTAGTTGCGCACCACCAGCTGCCACGACGGCGACCAGCCGCGCGCCGGCCGGCCGGAGGCCGCGAGGTTCACCAGCGCCATCAGCTCACCAACCTCTTCGAGAGCCGGCGCACCGACCACCACCAACCGACGGCGACCAGCGTGCCGAGGTAGGCCAGGTGCACCAGCAGTAGCGCGGGCTCGACGGCTCCGAGGGTGAGCATCCGGGTGAGATCCACCCCGTGCCACAGCGGGGTGAGCATCGCGACCTGCTCGAGGCCGGCCGGCAGGTTGGCGACCGGGAAGAAGGCTCCGGAGAACAAGAAGAGCGGAACGAGCACGATGCGGTAGATGACGGCGAAACCCGCCTCGTTGGCCAGCCCGGCGCTGTAGCCGAAGAGAGGGGTGGCGAAGGCCATCCCGATCAACAGCTGGGCGACGAAGGCGGCGAGCACGCCACCGACGCTGTCGAAGATGCCGAATAGCGACAGCACCACGAGGAACACGCCGCAGGCAAGGGCGATCCGGAACAGCACGAAGCAGAAGTGTGCCGCCACGATGTCGGAGACCCGCAGCGGCGTGGCGATCATGCCGAAGTAGGTCTTGTGCCACTTGAGCATGCCGAGGACGGGCCACATCACCTCGCCGGTCGCGATCGTCATGGCGTGTGCCGCGACGAGGCCGGGAGCGATGTAGGCGAGGTATGTGGGTGCCCCCTCCATGTCCGCCGAGTCGTTGATGAAGCCGCCCAGCAGGACGCCCATCGCCAGGACGTAGAACATGGGCAGCACGAACGAGGTGAACACCGAGCCCCGCCATGTGCGTCGGTAGACGGTGCTCCAGTAGTCGATCTGTCGACCGATCATCGCGACCCGTCCGGTGGCTGGAGCCTCCTGCCCCTTCGTGGTGGTCGGGATCGCCATCAGTCGACCAACGTCCGGCCGGTCAGGTGCAGGAAGACGTCCTCGAGCGTGGAGCGGCGCACGAGTACGGCGCCGGGCTCGAAGCCACGCTCATGCACACGAGCCAGGGTGGCCTCGCCGTCCTCGGTGTAGATCAGCAACCGGTCGGGCAGCACCTCGACGCGCTCGGCGATGTCGTCCACCGCCTCGGAGACCCGCTCGGCCAGCTCGGCGTGCGCCCCAACCCCGAAGCGCAGCTCGGTGACCTCACGGGTGGAGTGCTCCCGGATCAGGTCGAGCGGGGAGCCCTGCGCGACGATCAGGCCCTTGTCCATCACTACCAGTCGGTCGCACAGCTGCTCGGCCTCGTCCATGTAGTGCGTGGTCAGCACCAAGGTCACGCCCTCCTGCTTGAGCCGGAACAGCCGGTCCCACAGCACATGACGGGCCTGCGGGTCCAGGCCGGTGGTCGGCTCGTCGAGCAGCAGGAGGTCGGGCCGGTTAATGAGGGATCGAGCGATCGTGAGCCGGCGCTTCATGCCGCCGGACAGGTTGTCGACCTTGCTGCCGGCCTTGTCGGTGAGCTGCACGAACTGCAACAGCTCGTCAGCCCGTGTGGCGACTTCGGCTCGTGCGATGCCGAAGTAGCGTCCGTAGACCACGAGGTTGTCACGCACGCTCAGCTCGTTGTCGAGGGTGTCCTCCTGCGGGCACACGCCGAGTCGCGCGCGGATGGCCGAGCCGTCGCGGGCAGGGTCGAGGCCGAGGATCGACAGCTCGCCGCTGGTCGGCGGGGAGACAGCCGCGATCATCCGCATCGTGGAGGACTTGCCCGCGCCGTTGGGCCCGAGGAACCCGAACGCCTCGCCGGGGAGTACGTCGATGTCGATCCCCTTGACGGCCTCGACGTCGCCGAACGCCTTGCGCAGGCCGCGTGCGCGGATCATGCTTTCGGGCTTCCCGGGAGTCACGGCGGCATCGGCGGCATCGGCGGCGAGCTGCTCCGGTCTCGTCGACGGCATTCCCTGACCCTATGTCGGGCCGTCGACAGGATCATCTGGTTTCCCGCGAACCTGAGTACGCGGACTGATGTGCTCCCCCCTTCGACGGACAACAGTGGAGAGATGAACGTACTCACTCGGATCATCGCATTCGCTACGGCATGGGCACTCTTCTCACTCACCGTTCTGTGGCTCAGCGAGGGCCGGGGCGGCGCCAACATCGGCGTCGGTCTGCTGGCGTTCGGACTGTTGATGCTCGGCGCGGGTGTTTGGGGTGCGTTCGACGGTATGCACGACAGATACGCGCGCGTGGCCGTCACCTGGGTCTCGGTCGCGCTCCTCATGGGAGTGGTGGTCCCGGTCACCATCTCGTTGACCGAGGCGGGATTCTCGGGCCGGGTGCTGCTCTCCGACGTACTCACGATCGGCCCGTTCATTGCCGTGCTGGTGGCCGGAGCCGCACTCATCGGCGGACTCGTGGGCATGGCAGTCCGGTCAAGTCCTCGTCGCGGAGGCCGGTCCGACCCGGCGTGATCTGCGCTGGACGGAGACCCTCACCGCAACGAGGACTGTCGGTGGCATCGGGCAGGATGGTGTGGTGACTGACCAGGGCAACGCGAGCGAGGTGCTCGACCTCTTCAGCGCGCCCACCCGTGCCTGGTTCGAAGCCTCCTTCGCCGTCCCCACCCCGGCGCAGCTCGGCGCCTGGCAGACCATCGCCGCCGGGCTCAACGCCCTGGTGGTCGCACCGACCGGCTCGGGGAAGACCCTGTCGGCGTTCCTGTGGTCGCTGGACCGGATCGCCGCCCAGCCACGACCGAAGCAGAAGCTGCACCGGTGCCGGGTCCTCTACGTCTCCCCGCTCAAGGCGCTCGCAGTCGACGTCGAGCGCAACCTCCGCGCCCCCTTGACCGGCATCCGGCACACCGCCCAGCGCCTGGGCCACCACGTCCCGGACATCACCGTCGGGGTCCGCTCCGGAGACACCCTCACTCAGGATCGCCGTCGACTCGCGACCACCCCACCAGACATCTTGATCACCACTCCCGAGTCGCTGTTCCTGATGCTGACCTCGCAGGCCCGCGAGTCGTTGCGTGGGGTGGAGACCGTGATCCTCGACGAGGTCCATGCCGTCGCCGGCACCAAGCGGGGTGCCCATCTTGCGCTCTCCCTCGAGCGGCTCGACGAGCTGCTCGACAAGCCGGCCCAGCGCATCGGCCTCTCGGCGACAGTCCGGCCGATCGAGGAGGTCGCGCGCTTCCTCGGCGGCAGTCGGGCGGTGGAGGTGGTCGCTCCCCCGTCGACCAAGGAGTGGGACCTCGAGGTCGTCGTCCCGGTCGAGGACATGACCGCGTTGGGCGTGGTCGACGACGAGCCCGGCGAAGGATCAGCCGCGGCCGGCGAGCGTCGTACGTCGATCTGGCCGCACGTCGAGGAACGCGTCGTCGACCTCATCGCGCAGCACCGCTCCACGATCGTGTTCGCCAACTCCCGCCGCCTCGCCGAGCGCCTCACTGCCCGTCTCAACGAGATCGCCACCGACCGCGCCGACCAGGCGGGGGCAACGGCGCACGCGGACGGGCTGGACGGCGAGGCCTGGCGGAGTCCCGGGGGTGGTTCGACCGTGGATGGGCCTGGCAGCCGAGCGAGGGACGAGCGAGGCCGGTTGGGCGGCCCACCCCCGGGACGCAGCCAGGTTGGGCCACCCGCCCAAGTGATGGCACAGTCCGGCCAGTCCGAGGGTGCGCCGGTGGTGATCGCCCGCGCCCATCACGGATCGGTCTCCAAGGAGCAGCGGGCGCTGATCGAGGACGACCTCAAGCGGGGCAACCTCCCGTGTGTCGTGGCCACCTCCAGCCTCGAGCTCGGCATCGACATGGGGGCGGTCGACCTGGTGATCCAGATCGAGTCGCCGCCGTCGGTCGCGAGCGCGCTGCAGCGGGTAGGCCGCGCCGGCCACCAGGTCGGTGAGGTCTCCCGCGGCGTGCTCCTGCCCAAACACCGCAGCGACCTCGTCCACACCGCCGTAGCCGTCGAGCGGATGCGGGCCGGAGCGATCGAGGCCCTCCGCGTGCCGGCCAACCCCCTGGACGTGCTGGCCCAACAGGTCGTCGCCGCCACCGCGCTCGACACCTGGGACGCCGACACCTTCTTCGACCTGGTGCGGCGGTCGGCTCCGTTCGCGACGCTCCCGCGGTCGGCGTACGACGCGACGCTGGACCTGCTCAGCGGCCGCTACCCCTCCGACGAGTTCGCCGAGCTCCGCCCCCGCATCGTGTGGGACCGGGTCTCCGGCGAGCTGAGCGGCCGCCCGGGCGCGCAGCGGCTCGCGGTGACCAGTGGTGGCACGATCCCCGACCGGGGCCTCTTCGGGGTGTTCCTGGTGGGCGAGAAGGGCAGCCGCGTCGGGGAGCTCGACGAGGAGATGGTCTACGAGTCACGCGTTGGCGACGTGTTCGCGCTCGGCGCGACCTCCTGGCGGATCGAGGACATCACCCACGACCGCGTGCTCGTCTCGCCAGCCCCTGGCCAGCCGGGGCGGCTCCCGTTCTGGAAGGGCGACCAGCTCGGGCGGCCGGCCGAGCTCGGCGAGGCGATCGGTGCCTTCACCCGCGAGCTGTCCGCGCTCCCGGTCGATGAGGCGGTCCAGCGCTGCCACCGAGCCGGGCTCGACGACTGGGCGGCGAACAACCTGGTCACGTTCCTCGGCGAGCAGCGCGAGGCCACCACCACCCTCCCTTCGGACCGGACCCTCCTCGTCGAGCGCTTCCGCGACGAGCTCGGTGACTGGCGGATGGTCGTGCACTCCCCGTACGGCGCCCAGGTGCATGCTCCCTGGGCGCTCGCCATCGGCGTCCGACTGCGCGAGCGCTACGGCATCGACGCCCAGGCGATCCCCGCCGACGACGGCATCGTGCTGCGGATCCCCGAGACCGCCCAGGAGCCCCCTGGGGCCGAGGTGGTGATGTTCGAGCCCGACGAGATCGAGGACCTCGTCACCACGGAGGTCGGCGCCTCCGCGTTGTTCGCCTCCCGCTTCCGCGAGTGCGCCTCCCGTGCCCTGCTGCTGCCCCGCCGTGACCCCGGCCGCCGGTCGCCGTTGTGGCAGCAGCGGCAGCGCAGCGCCCAGCTCCTCCAGGTCGCGTCGAAGTACCCTTCCTTCCCGATCGTGCTCGAGGCCGTCCGCGAGTGCCTGCAGGACGTCTACGACGTGCCGGCCCTGGTCGGACTGATGCGCAGGGTGTCCTCGCGTGAGATCCGTGCCGTCGAGGTCGCCACCACCGCGCCGTCACCGTTCGCCCGCAGCCTGCTCTTCGGCTACGTCGCGGCCTTCATGTACGAAGGCGACAACCCGATCGCGGAGCGTCGTGCCGCCGCGCTCTCCCTCGACCAGGGGCTGCTCGCGGAGCTGCTCGGTCGGGCCGAGCTCCGCGAGCTGCTGGACCCTGCGGCACTCGCCGAGCTCGAGCGCGAGCTCCAACGGCTCACCGATGACCGCCGGGCACGAGACGCCGAAGGGGTCGCCGACCTGCTGCGGCTGCTCGGCCCGCTCACCGACGACGAGGTCGCTGCCCGCAGCACCGCCGACCCGGCCGGCTGGCTCGAGCTGCTCCGTGAGTCGCGTCGGATCGTGCGGGTGCGGGTCGGCGGCGCCGAGTGCTGGGCCGTCGTCGAGGACGTCGCCCGGCTCCGCGACGGCCTCGGCGTGCCCGTCCCGCCCGGCACCCCCGACGTCTTCACCGAGCCGGTGGACGACCCGCTCGCCGATCTGGTCGGCAGATACGCCCGCACCCACGGGCCGTTCACGACGTCCGACGTGGCCGATCGGCTGGGACTCGGCGTGGCCGTGGCGCACCAGACCCTGACCAGGTTGGCTGCCCAGGGCCGTGTCTTGGAGGGCGAGTTCCGCCCTGCCGGCGCGGGTCCGGAGTGGTGCGATGCCGAGGTCCTGCGCCGGCTACGACGGCGGTCGCTGGCCGCGCTGCGCAAGGAGGTCGAGCCCGTCGAACCCGCCACCCTCGGCCGCTTCTTGCCGGCCTGGCAGAACCTCACCGGGGCTGGCAGCCGCGGACTGCGTGGCGTGGACGGTGTCGTCTCGGTCGTCGAGCAGCTGGCGGGTTGCGCCGTGCCTGCGTCGGCTCTCGAGGCGCTGGTGCTGGGCGCTCGGGTGGTCGACTACGTCCCGTCGATGCTCGACGAGCTCACCGCCGCCGGGGAAGTGCTGTGGTCGGGTCACGGCACCCTGCCGGGCACCGACGGCTGGGTCTCACTGCATCTGGCCGACTCCGCCCACCTGACGCTGCCGGACCAGGCCGAGATCGACACCAACCCAGTGTACGACGCCGTCGTCGAGGCGCTGTCCGGTGGCGGCGCCTACTTCTTCCGAAGCCTCTCCGACCTGGTGGGACAGGCCGTTGGCACCACCGACGACAAGACACTGGAGGCTGCGGTCTGGGACCTCGTGTGGTCGGGGCGACTCTCCAACGACACCCTGACACCGGTTCGCGCCCTGATCTCGGGAGGTCGTACGACGCACCGCCGCCGACCCCCTGCGCCGCGGGCCCGAGTGTCCTCGCGCAGATCTGCCGCCGGCCGGCCGGGCCTGCCGTCGCGCACCGGGCCCGCCACGATGGCAGGCCGCTGGACCCTCCTCCCCGATCTGGAGTCGGATGCCACCCGACGCGCACATGCTGCGGCCGAAGGGCTGCTGGAGCGACACGGGGTGGTCACCCGGGGGGCCGTGAGCAGCGAACGGGTGCCGGGCGGCTTCGCCGGGGTCTACAAGGTGCTGTCCGCATTCGAGGACTCCGGCCGGTGTCGACGCGGCTACTTCGTGGCCGGCCTCGGGGCTGCTCAGTTCGGTGTGCCCGGCGCGGTCGACCGGCTCCGGTCTTTCAGCCGCGAGATCGGCGACCCGGTCGAGCCAGACCGCGGGGACCGCAAGCCGGCCGCGGTGGCCCTGGCTGCCACCGACCCGGCGAACCCGTTCGGTGCAGCGCTCCCCTGGCCCGACCGCGTCGCCGCGGACGAAGCACCCTCCGGCCACCGGCCCGGACGCAAGGCGGGGGCCCTCGTCGTCCTGGTCGACGGCGACCTCGGCGTCTACGTCGAACGGGGCGGGCGCACGCTGCTGACCTTCAGCGACGACGCCGAGCGGCTGGCGCCGGCGATGGGCGCTCTGGCCTCCGCCGTGCGAAGGGGCGCATTGGGCAGGTTGACCGTCGAGCGGGCCGACGGCGCCAGCATCCTCGCCTCCGGCCAGCGCCCGAGCGCACTCCGGCTCGCTCTCGAGGACGCCGGCTTCGTGGCCACACCGAGAGGGCTGCGGCTCCGTGCCTGAGGGCGACACCGTCTGGCGTGCCGCGCGACACCTCGACCAGGCGCTCAACGGTCAGGTCCTGACCGCCACGGACTTCCGGGTCCCGGCCCACGCCACCGTCGACCTCAGCGGCCAGGCGGTGCGGGAAACCATGCCGCGCGGCAAGCACCTGCTCACCCGGATCGGTGACCACACGCTGCACACGCACCTGAAGATGGAGGGCTCCTGGCATCTCTACCGACCGGGGTCACGGTGGCGCCGGCCCGCACACGAGGCACGCGTGGTCCTGCACACGCCTGAGTGGCAGGCGGTCGGGTTCTCACTGGGCGTTGTCGAGCTCATCGACAGCAGCGCGGAGGACAGCGTGGTCGGCCACCTCGGACCCGACCTGCTCGGGCCGGACTGGGACGAGGACGAGGCGCTGCGCCGGCTCTGCGCCGAGCCTGCGCGCAGCATCGGCGACGGCCTGCTCGACCAGCGAAACCTTGCCGGCATCGGCAACCTGTACAAGAACGAGATGTGCTTCGTCGCGGGCGTGAACCCCTGGCGCCCGGTGGGTCGGGTCGACAACCTCAGGCGGCTCGTACGCCGGACGCAGCTGGCCCTGGACACCAACAAGGAACGGGTGGAGCAGACCTTCACCGGCGACACCCGGCGTGGCCGCAGGAACTGGGTCTACCTGCGGGACAGGCAGCCGTGTCGCCGGTGCGGCACCACCATCGAGGTCGCCCTGCTGGGACCCGAGACACAGGAGCGGACGACGTACTGGTGCCCGACCTGCCAGCCATCCTGACCGGTCACGCCGGACGCTCCACCCCCAGCCGGCCGGCGAGGTGGCTCCAGCAGGCCGCCTCCAGGGCATCGGGGTAGTCGTCCCCGAGCAGGTCCCGTGCCACCGGGGGGAAGAGGGCGGCAACCGCCAGATGCGCTCTCAGGACCGCGCCCTCCTCGGCGAAGACCGGGGGCAGCGCCTTGAGCGTCGCCATCTCGTGCTCCGGAAGCACCCGGGCCAGATGCAGGGCGCCGGACATCCGCGGCCCCTCGGCCCGGTGGCGCAACAACGTGGTGAGCAGCTGGCTCAGCATCAGCGCGCCACTGGTCGCTGTCACCAGCTCGCCGCGGCCGACCACGACCGGAAGCAGGCCCAGCACCCGCAGGAACTCCTCGGTCATCGCCAGGACCCTCTGCCGGTCCGGACCCAGGTCTTGCAGCGGGGCCAGCCGAACACCGTCCCGGCTGAACAGCTCGCCGACCCGGTCCGCGTCGAGGTCGTCGAGCTGCGCAGGGCCGCCGATGACAACGTCCCACCGCAGCCAGCCCGGCAGCACGTGGTTGAAGACGGAGGCTGTCCCCAGCCGTCGCGCGAGGAGGGGTTGATACCGGGGCGCCACGTCGTCGAGCCAGCCATCGACGTACGCCTCGAGGTGGGAGTCGGCGACCAGCACGAACATGTCGACGTCGCTGAGCTCGTCTGCCTCGCCGGCTCCGAAGCTCCCGGTCAGCCAGAGTCCGCGCACCCGCGGATCGGCACCGAGGTCGTCGGTGACCCGGTCGATGAGGGCACGTTGCACTGTCGAGGGACCAGGCAACGAGACAGGCACCAGGGTCAGGCGGCGGAGGCGACGACGTCGCCGGCACGCGGGCCGGACCGTGATGAGGATCCCGGCGCCGTCCGGATGCTGGTGCTGTCGAGGGTGACGTCCTCGAGCTGCATCGCGAGCGCGGCTTCCTCGAGGGCCACCGCATCGCTGACCTCGGACAGGATCTCCGAGAGCGGGACGTCCAGAGCGGAGCAGAGCGAGGCGAGCAGCTCCGAGGAGGCTTCCTTCTGACCGCGCTCGATCTCGGAGATGTAGCCCAGGCTGACCCGGGCGTCCGCGGAGATCTGGCGCAGCGTGCGACCCTGCCGCATCCGCTGGGAGCGCAGCACCTCGCCGAGCAGGCGTCGGAAGAGGACCATGGGTGCTCCTTCCGTCGCCTGGTGGCGATGCCTGAACGAAGATGGATCGGCGCCGTGCCTGGGGGCCAACGCTACCGCCTCCGAAAAACTTCCCGACGGTCTATGTCAAAGTCGCCCAACATGTCGTCCTCAGGCGGGTGCCCAGACCTGCTGAGCACCGGCTTCCCCCGAGCGCGAGACCATCTCCTCCCACACTGCACCCGGTCCGGGGAGAAACCCACGCATCAGATGCCCGTGATCCTCCCCAGATGTGGTCCGAGCACAAGCTCACATGCCGACCGGCTGATGTCCGTTGTCGGTGCGCCGGCGAGCACACTGCGGCTACCGGTCTGCGCCGAGCAACGCCTCGAGAACCGCCGAGACTGCGCGCGCCGACGCGGCCGCACGGATCTCACCGCGGTCGCCGGCGAGCCGGAGCTCGTGGGTCCGGGTCCCGGCGGGTCCGTCGACCGCGACGTAGACGAGCCCGACCGGCTTGCCCTCCTGGTCCTCTGGGCCGGCGACCCCGGTCGCGCTGACACCGAGGTCCGAGCCGAGAAGTGCCCTCACCCCCCGCGCCATCTCGCCGGCGCACTCGGCCGAGACGACCCCGTAGGACGCGACCGTCTCGGAGGACACGCCGAGCAGCTGGTGCTTGACGGACGTGGCGTAGGAGACCACACCGCCGACGTACGTCGCGCTCGCCCCGGGAACCCCGGACACCAGCTCCGCCAGCGCGCCCCCCGTCAGCGACTCGGCGGTGGCCAGGCTCAACCCGCGAGAGCCCAACACGGCGTGCAGCTCCCTCGCCAGGTCTCCCGGACTCGTTGCGTCCACGCTCGCGATGCTAGTCGGATGCCCGGACCCGCAGGGCGACCTCACATCGGCGGCACCGCGGCATTCCCTCCGTCGATCGGTGTGGTGTCGATACCGAACAGGATCGGGTCGTGGTCGGAAGCCCGGTACGGCGTCGTCTCGTCGTAGAAGATCGTCGCGTTGTAGTTGTAGCGGCTGTACTCCAAGGCGATCGGCTCGACGGAGTTGATGTTCCAGACCGTGGCGCCGGTGGTGCTGGCGAGAGCTGCCTCGTTGGCCAGTCCGTGGTCGAGCGAGCCGACGAGCCCGTCGAACTGGTAGGTGTGCCCGCCGCCGAACCGGACGTCGAGGTTGGTGTAGCCCTTGCCGTAGAGGGCCAGCATCGGGTCCTCGTAGGTGTAGGAGTTGAAGTCACCGTCGAGGTAGACCTTTTTTACGCCGTTCTCCGCCTGGAGCTGGCCGACACAGGTCGCCAGAGCAGCGGCCTGCTCGGTACGACGAACGTTCCAGGCGCCCTGGCCGTAGTCGCGGTTCACGTCACTCGAGTCTCTTGGCGGTGAACCCTTCGACTTGAAGTGGTTGACGACCAACATGAACCGGTCACCGTCCACAGCGCCGACGGGCTGGAACACCTGCGCCAGCGGGTCCCGAGCGTTGACGAACGGGTCGCTGGTCCCAATGCTCGGCCGGATCTTGGAGTCACCCAGCAGTGACACGGCAGCCGGCTTGTAGATGAACGCGTTGCGGATGAAGTCCTCCTCCGCGGGTGCCGGTCCGTCGGCCGGCGACGGCACGAAGGCCCATTCCGGGCTGCCGAGGTCGGCGTTCAACGCGTCCACCAGCGTCGCAAGGCTCTCGTCACGGGGGTGACCGAACTTCGCGGAGTTCTCGATCTCCGACAGTGAGACCACCTCGGCTCCGAGAGCGTTGATCGCCCGGACGATCTTCGCCTCCTGGCGCTCGAAGTCGTCGGCCTCGGCCGCGCCGCGCGCGTCGCAACCACCCCTGACCGTGACCAGGTTCCTCTCGTCCCGCTCGGTGAAGTAGGTGCAGCCAGTGAGATCCACTCCGAGATCGGTGAAGTAGTTCAGCACGTTGAAGCTGGCCACCTGCAGGTCACCGCCGACGTCGGCCGGTGCGCTGGTGCGGGTGGTCACGTCGAAGGTGACCGGAGCGACTCGATTGGCATCTCCGGCGG
>JBPCND010000301.1:0-6051 GCA_051001655.1 Nocardioides sp.
TTGCCGTCCCGCATCTCGTCGCGGATGCGCTCGAAGTAGACGATGAACGAGTCGGCGGTGATGCCGACGCCGACGATGAGTCCGGCGGTCGCGGGCAACGTTAGGGTGAAGTTCACGGCTTGGCTCATCGCGAGTACGACGGCGTAGGTGATCGCACCGGCGATGCCGAGGGAGGCGATCACGACGATGCCGAGGCCGCGGTAGTAGAGCATGCAGTAGACGAGCACCAGCAGCAGGCCGAACCCGCCGGCCCACAGACCCGCGCTGAGTTGATCGGCGGCCAGGGTCGGGCCTTCCTCGCTGACCACGGGCACCGTGAAGGTGAGCGGCAGCGCGCCGTACTTGAGGCTGTTCGCCAGGGTCTGCGCCGACTCCTGGTTGAACGTGCCGCTGATCTGGGCCCGACCGTTGGGGATGACCCCTTCGACGGTCGGGGCGGTGAGTACCTGTCCGTCGAGCACGATCGCGAAGGTCTTCTGCTGCCCGGTCAGCGGGCTGGTGACGTTGGCGATCGACCGGGTGACGTTGGCGAAGGTCTCGCGGGCGGTTTTGTCGAAGGTGAGGTCGACGACCCACTGGACCTGGCTCTGCGGGATGCCCGCGTCGGCGTCGGTCAGCTGCGTGCCCTGGATGACGGCTGCCGAGAGGAGATACTTGATGCCCTCGTCGTCACAGGTGATGAGCGGCTCATCGGTGCGGTCGATGACCGGCTCCGCGTTCGCGTCCGCTTCGGGGCACTCGAAGTCAGCGAACTTCTGCAACCACTCGCCACCCGGGTCGTCCATCCACTGCAACGGCTGGTCGACTGGGGCGCCCTTGGACGTCGAGGGGTCGGTGGGCGGCAGGACAGACGGGTCTTCGGACGGCTCGACGGACGGCTCGGCGCTCGGGGACGCCTTGCCCGTCTGCTTCTTCTTCGGCTTCTGGTCGGCTGCGACGAGGCCGCCCGAGAGGGCCCGTCCCCTCGGCGTGGCCGTCTCATCGGGCTTGTCGACCTTGGGCTTGTCCGACTCCCCGGAGGACTCACCCGATGGCTGATCGGTCGGCTGGTCAGACGGATCCGCGCTGGCGCTGGAGCCACCGCTCGGGGACGCCTCGCCAGAAGGACTGGCGCTCGGGGACGGAGGCTGCTGGCTCTGCCGACCCGCCGCGGACGCGGCGACCAGGCGAAAGCGCAGCTGAGCGGTCTGCTGGACCGAGTCGACGAGGTCCGTGCGCTTCTGGCCGGGGATCTCGACGACGATGTTGCGGCTGCCCTGGACGGACACCTCGGCCTCGGAGACGCCTTGTCCGTTGACGCGCTGGTCGATGATGTCCCGGGCCTCATCGAGCTTCTCCGGGGTGATCTCCTCACCGGTCTCGGTGCTGGCCACGAGCGTGATCCGGGTGCCACCTTGGAGGTCGAGACCCAGCTTGGGCTTCCAGTCACCGCCGAGTGCCACGCCGCCGTACAACGCTGCGATGCACAACGCGAAGACGATGAGCCGCCGTCCGGGACGGGGCGCGTTTGTCGCCACTGGTAGATCGCTCCTCTGCGAACGGGCGCGATGCCCGGTCGGTCTGCTTCTAGTCCTGTGCGCCGGTGGAAGACTCGTCGGTGTTGCTGGTGGGCCCGTCGGTCTCACTCTTGTCCGGCCCCTCGACGACGCGGACGACGGCCTGGCGGGCCACCTTCATCACCGTGCCGGGTGCCACCTCGAGCCGCAGCGTCTCCTCCTCCAACGAGACAACCGTGCCGAAGATCCCCGAACCCATCATCACGTCGCTGCCGACTGCGATGCCCGCCTGGGTGGCTGCGAGCTTCTTCTGCTGCTGACGCGCCGGCCGGGCGACGAGGAACCAGAAGACGGCTGCGATCAGGACGAGGGGCAGAAGGGCCTGCCAATCATTCACGAGCTCACTCCTAGCCATGGGGGCATCCGGGCACGACACGACACCGGTGGAGGCGCGGCCAACGGTCGAGTGTAAGGCACGGACAGGTCCGAACCGACAACGAGCGCCGCCCCAAGGTCACGAATCGGTGTCGAACAACGACACCTCACCGACGAACGGGGAGCCGGCCGGCGGGGTGAGCCCGAGGTGGGTCCAGGCGGCCGAGGTGGCGACCCGACCGCGCGGGGTGCGTGCTAGGAAGCCAGAGCGGACGAGGAACGGCTCCGCGACCTCCTCGACGGTCTCCCGCTCCTCCCCCACGGCCACGGCGAGGGTGCTGACACCGACCGGCCCGCCGCCGAACCTGCGGCAGAGCACGTCGAGGACGGCGCGATCGAGCCGGTCCAGGCCGGACTGGTCCACTTCGTAGAGATCGAGCGCTCGATGGGCGATGTCGAGGGTGACCATCCCATCGGCACGCACCTGAGCGAAGTCTCGGACGCGGCGCAGCAGCCGGTTGGCGATCCGGGGGGTTCCGCGGGACCGGGACGCTATCTCCCGAGCACCGTCGTCGGTGAGCTCGACCGCCAACAGGCCTGCGGAGCGCCTGACGATGAGGTCGAGCTCGGCGGTGTCGTAGAACTCGAGGTGGGCGGTGAAGCCGAACCGGTCCCGCAGCGGTCCGGGCAGGAGCCCTGCCCTGGTGGTGGCCCCCACCAGGGTGAACGGCGGGATCTCGAGGGGGATCGCGGTCGCCCCTGGCCCCTTGCCGATGATCACGTCGACCCGGAAGTCCTCCATCGCCATGTAGAGCATCTCCTCCGCCGGCCGCGACATCCGATGGATCTCGTCGACGAAGAGGACGTCGCCGTCGTTCAGGCCGGAGAGGATCGCCGCGAGGTCGCCTGCGTGGATGATGGCCGGCCCGGAGGTCAGCCGCAGCGGAGTGCTCATCTCGCCGGCGATGATCATGGCGAGGGTGGTCTTGCCCAGACCGGGCGGTCCGGACAGCAGCACGTGGTCGGGGGCACCCTCGCGTCGACGGGCGGCTTCGAGGACCAGGGAGAGCTGCTCGCACACCCGTTCCTGCCCGATGACCTCGTCGAGCCGTCGTGGGCGCAGAGCGGCCTCGACGGCTCGATCGTCACCTTCGGCCCCCGCGGTCACGATCGCCCGGCTCTGGGCATAGGCCTCCTCCTGCGCCTCCAGACGTGCCCCGAGACGAGCTTCGATGTCGGTCTCGCCGCCGCCGGTGCTGTCGTTGCTCATCGGGTCAGGCCCGGCTCAGTGTGCGGAGGGCCGAGCGGAGTAGGCCGGCGACCTGGGGCTCGACACCGGCAGCGCGGGCGTCGTCGGCCTCGGGCGAGACGGCGTCGACGGCGTTGTCGGCCTCCTTGGTGGACCAGCCGAGCCCGACGAGGCCCGCGTGCACCTGAGACCTCCACCCCTCGTCGGCCGATCTGGCTGTGGACGGGCGCCCACGGACGACCCCAGTGGGAGCGCCGATGCGGTCCTTGAGCTCGAGGATGATCCGCTGGGCTCCCTTCTGACCGATGCCGGGCACCGTGGTCAGCGTCCTGACGTCCTCGGTGGTCACCGCACGTCGCAGTCCGTCGGGCGAGTGCACGGCGAGCATTGCCTGAGCCAGCTTGGGTCCGACCCCGCTGGCCGTCAGGAGGAGCTCGAACACCGACTTCTCGTCCTCG
The DNA here is from genome assembly GCA_051001655.1 of Nocardioides sp. GTDB lineage: Bacteria > Actinomycetota > Actinomycetes > Propionibacteriales > Nocardioidaceae > Nocardioides_B. Next base: position 3,579 of record JBPCND010000301.1, read on the forward strand.
TCGAGAAACCCGAACAGGGTCAGCGACTCCTCGCGCACGATCATGCTGGTCGGCAAGGTGGCGGGGTCACCGGTCCTGAGGGCCGCCAGCGTCCCCGGTGTGCAGTGCAGCTCGAGTCCGACTCCCCCGACCTCGAGGACCGCCGATGTCAGCGTCACGTCCGCGACCGTGCCGGATACGAAGGCGATCATCGGGTGCTCGTCCCGGATGCGGCGAGCGCCGCGTCGATGCGTGCCTGGGCGCTGCCGCGCCAGATGTGACAGATCGCGAGGGCGAGGGCGTCGGCGGCGTCGGCGGGCCTGGGTGGCTCGTCGAGGCGCAGCAACCGGGTCACCATGGCGCCGACCTGCGCCTTGTCGGCCCGGCCGCTGCCGCTGACGGCCGCCTTGACCTCGCTGGGAGTGTGCAGGGCAACGGGAAGGCCGCGTCGAGCAGCAGCCACCAGGGCGATGCCGCTGGCCTGCGCGGTGCCCATCACCGTGCGTACGTTGTGCTGGCTGAAGACCCGCTCGACCGCCACTGCATCGGGTCGCTGAGTGTCGAGCCACTCCTCGATCGCAGCCTCGATCCGGCCAAGGCGCTGGGCGACGGGCAGGCCCGGATCGGTGCGCACCACGTCGACCGCGACCAGCCGAAGCGGGCGACCGACCGACCCGTCCACGACGCCGAGACCGCACCGGGTCAGACCGGGGTCGATCCCGAGCACGCGCATCGAGTCAGCCTTCCGTCCGAACACCTGTTCGGGCTCACGCTAACCGAATCAGCCGCTCGGTCCTCGACCGACACGCGTGCTCCGCCGCCAGGGAAACGAAACGCCGCGGCCGTTCGGCAGCACAGCGGTCAGGCGTCGAGCTCGGCGAGCACGTCGTCGCTGACGTCGAAGTTCGCATAGACGTTCTGTACGTCGTCGAGGTCCTCGAGCGCGTCCACGAGTCTCAGGACGGCACCCGCTGCCACGCTGTCGTCGAGGTCCACGTTCATGGAGGGCATGAACGCCGCCTCCGCCGAGTCGTAGTCGAGACCGGCGGCCTGCAGCGCGGTCCGCACCCCGACGAGGTCCGTGGCCTCACTGATCACCTCGAAGGAGTCACCGAGCTCGGTGACCTCCTCGGCCCCTGCGTCGAGCGTGGCCGCGAGCACGTCGTCCTCACCGATCTGCCTGGTCCCCTGCGCCTGCGGGACGAGCACCACGCCCCGGCGACTGAACAGGTAGGACACCGAGCCCGGGTCGGCCAACGAACCCCCGTTGCGCGACATCGCCGTCCGGACCTCCATTGCCGCCCGGTTGCGGTTGTCGGTCAGGCACTCGAGCAGCAGGGCCACGCCGTGCGGGCCGTAGCCCTCATACGTGATCGTCTGGTAGTCCACTCCCCCGGCCTCGGCGCCGGAGCCCCGCTTGACTGCGCGGTCGATGTTGTCGTTGGGGACCGAGGACTTCTTTGCCTTCTGGACCGCGTCGAAGAGCGTGGGGTTGCCGGCCAGGTCGCCGCCACCGCTGCGTGCGGCGACCTCGATGTTCTTGATCAGCTTTGCGAAGAGCTTGCCCCGTCGCGCGTCGACGACCGCCTTCTTGTGCTTGGTGGTCGCCCATTTCGAATGGCCAGACATCCGGTGTCGCCCTCTTTTCCGACTTGCGTCTCAGATCGCGGTACGCCGCGCCAGGTCCACGAACATCGCATGGAACCGGTGGTCCCCGGTGATCTCGGGATGAAACGAGGTCGCGAGCAGGTCTCCCTGCCGGACCGCGACGATCCTACCGATCGCCTCCCCCGAGGCCACTCGGGCGACGACCTCGACCTGCGCACCGACCTTCTCGACCCACGGCGAGCGGATGAACAAGGCCCTGAAAGGACGTTGCACGCTCGCGACATCGAAAGTCACGTCGAGATCGGCCTCGAAGGAGTCCACCTGACGCCCGAAGGCGTTGCGGCGTACGGCGACGTCGAGCCCGCCGATCGTCTCCTGGCCGACGACGCCATCCTCGATGCGGTCGGCGAGCATGATCATCCCGGCACAGGTGCCGAATGCGGGCAATCCGCCACGGAGCGCGTCACGCAGTGGGTCGAGGAGGCCGAAGATCCTGGCCAGCTTGGAGATCGTCGTCGACTCTCCGCCGGGTATGACGATCCCGTCGAGCTCGGCGAGCTCCGCGGGTCGTCGTACCGCCACGGTGCGTGCTCCGGCCTGCTCGAGCATGGCCCGGTGCTCGCGCACGTCACCTTGCAACGCGAGCACGCCGATGACGGGCGGTCGGCCGGACACGGCGATGCGGCCTACCAGCCCCGGTCGGCCAGCCGGTGCGGCTGGGGGATCTCCTCGACGTTGATGCCGACCATGGCCTCACCGAGGCCGCGCGAGACCTTGGCGACCACGTCGGGGTCGTCGTAGAAGGTGGTTGCCTTGACGATCGCCTCGGCGCGCTGGGCCGGGTTGCCCGACTTGAAGATCCCGGAACCCACGAAGACCCCCTCGG
>JBPCND010000302.1:0-5006 GCA_051001655.1 Nocardioides sp.
CGAGCGCCATCGTGCGCGGACCCGCCTGTCTCCACTCAGGGCAGCAGGAGCTCGCCGCCAGGGACCTCAGGGAGGTCGCGGCCGACGGTGATGTCGAGGGGGTGGGTCAGGCACCGGATCGACCCGCCGCCGAGGTGGAACTCGCTCACGTCGACCAGCACGACCTCGAAGCCCCGGGTCTCGAGCCGGGCCCGGACCCGGTCCGGGCACGCCGGCATCAGGATGCTCCGTCCCACCACCACGGAGTTCGCGCAGAATGTCAGCGCCTCCTCCTCGGAGAGCACCAAGGCCTCAGGCACCAGGTCGAGCGCGGCCGCAGCCGATGCCTCGTCGAAGGCGGCCGGGGCGACCATCGCCCGGGTCTCGTCGAGCGGACAGAACGCCAGATCCAGGTGGTACATCGCGGGATGGGTGAGCCGAAGCCCACGAACCCGCACGTCCAGGTCGACGGCAAGGTGTTTGAGAGCGAGCTCCTCACTCCGCGGCCCGTAGCCGGCCACGAGCGCGTCACCGAACGGGAACATGTCGCCGGCCTCGACATGCGCGCCGATGCCGTCGCGGCCGACGTACGACGTCTCGAAGCCCTGCCCGATGAACCACGTCCCGGCAGTCAGGGTCTCCCTCCGTCGCTCGGCGTGGCGCATGTGGGAGAGCACGACCCGCTGCCCCGCCGGGCGGTTGAGGACCAGGCCGAGGTTCATCGCGTAGACCATGTCCGGAGAGTCCGGGCGCGGGGCGAGCACGTCGACCCGGGCACCTGCGGCACGCAGCTGACCGACGAGGCCGAGCCACTGCTCGCGTGCCAGGCCGGGGTCGGGCTGGTGGCGCACGTCCATGAAGGGGTTGATCGCGTAGTCGACGCGGAAGTGGTCGGGCCGCACCATGAGGTACCGGTGACCCCACCTCAGCTGCTGCGGCTGCTCGGTCATCAAGGTTCGCCTCCCTGGCTCAGATTCATGGGCTGGATCGTCAGATTGTTTGACAATCAGACGATATCAGGTGTGCCTCGGGGTGCAGTCCTGGGCGGTATCCGCGATGATCAGGGCCATGACAGGCACGCCGATCGTCAGTCCGGGCGGGGGGGCGCCCTTCGCCTCGCTGTCCTTGGAACACAGCTCAACCGTTGACCGGGTGGCTGAGGAGCTCCGACGGGCACTCTTCGACGGTGAGGTGGGACCGGGCACACCCCTGCGTGAGGTGGCGTTGGCCGACGCCATGGGGGTCTCCCGTTCGACGATCCGCGAGGCCCTGGCAGTGCTCGTCTCCGAGGGGCTCGCGAACCGCGAGCCGAACCGTGGGGTGCAGGTCGCGTCGCTGGACCCCGACGCGGTCCGCGATGTGGTGAGGGCGAGGACCGTCCTGGAGGTGGCCGGGGTCCGGGCCTGGGCCTCCGCCAGCTAGGAGTCCCGGGACGTCGTACGACGGGCCCTCGCCGACTTCACCTCCGCGGCCGAAGGGGAGCCGACCCTCACCGAGCTCACTGCTGCCCATCTGGCGATCCACCGCGCCTTCGTCGGGCTGATCGAGTCGCCGCGCCTGGCCGCGCTGGCCGAGTCGTTGTCCGCAGAGGTCCGCCTCGGCCTCGCCAAGGTGGACCGGATCCGACGCAACGCCGGCGAGCAGGTCCGCACCCACGGCGCCCTGATCGAACAGCTGGAGGGCGGCGAGATCGAGGCAGCGGCTGCGGAGCTCGCGCGCCATCTGGCCCATGGCGAGGAGTCGATGCGGCAGGCGCTCGACCTCCCCGCCCGAGAGCCCGCCGACCCGCACCGCTGACGCCGGGTGCGCTGGAGGCGTAGCGTCGCTGACCTGGCAGGATCTGGACCCAGTCGCATCGAGCAGCCGAGGAGGTGTCAGGCGTGCGGAGGACCGAGTCGATGAGCTGCGTGTCGACGGTCCCCGGACGCACCTGCGCCCAGCTCGTCGAACAGCTCTTCCGTCGGCGGGTGAGCGGCTGAGATGGCGCGGATGACGGCGGTCGCGCAGCGTGCCGAGGGGCTCCTCGGGACGGCGGTCGTGGCCACCGCGCCGGTGGCCGGAGGCGACATCTGCACCTCGACGCGGCTGCGCCTCTCCGACGGCCGGTCGGCCCTGGTCAAGACGAGGCCACAGGCGCCGACCGACTTCTTCGCGGCCGAGGCCCGAGGACTCGAGTGGCTTGCCGAGGCCGGGGGGGCCGCCGTACCCGAGGTGCTCGCGGTCGAGGCGGACTGCCTGATCCTCACCTGGGTGGAGACCGGCCGGCCGACCCTGGACGCCGCCGAGGACTTCGGTCGGTCGCTGGCGGCAACGCATGCCGCGGGAGCAGACGGTTTCGGTGCTCCGGACGACCTCGACGGCTACATCGGCACGCTCCCGCTGCCCAACCGCACCGCTGCGGGTTGGCCCGAGTTCTTCGCCACGCGCCGGGTGCTCCCCTACCTCAAGCTCGCCCGCGATCGCGGCCAGATCTCCGACGTCGACGCCGACGCAGTCGAGGCGGTCGTGCACCGCATCGTGGACCTGGCCGGCCCCCTCGAGCCGCCGGCCCGGCTGCACGGGGACCTGTGGTCAGGCAACGTCCTCTGGGGTGCGGACGGCCGGGTGCGCCTGATCGACCCGGCGGCGTACGCCGGACACCGGGAGACAGACCTCGCCGTGCTCGCACTGTTCGGCTGCCCACACCTGCCCCGGGTCCTCGAGGCCTACCAGGAGGCCGCCCCCCTGGACGAAGGCTGGGAGGACCGGGTGCCGCTGCACCAGCTGTTCCCGCTGCTGGCGCACGCCTGCCAGTCCGGCGGCGGCTACGGAGCACGTGCCGGGGAGGCCGCCCGCCGGCTTACCTGAGCGTCGGCCCCTGCGCAGGTTCTCAGCGCCGACTCAGGCAGGGGTGGCACAGTGGCGTGGTGACCGGCTCGATCCCCGCCCCGCAACCGGGTGGCTCCGCCCCGCACGTGCTCGTCGTCGACGACGACCGGGCCGTGCGCGACTCGCTGCGACGGTCGCTGGAGTTCAACGGCTACGTCGTCAGCCTGGCCGGCGACGGAGCGGAGGCCCTTGCCACCATCGCCGTTCGTCCCCCCGACGCACTCGTCATCGACGTGATGATGCCCAGACTCGACGGGATCGAGACCACCCGCGCACTCCGCTCCACCGGCAACGACCTCCCGATCCTCGTGCTGACCGCCAGGGACTCTGTCGGGGACCGGGTCGAGGGGCTCGATGCCGGTGCCGACGACTACCTGACCAAGCCGTTCGCCCTCGAGGAGCTGCTCGCCCGGCTCCGCGCCCTGCTCCGACGGGTCACCGTGCCCGGGGACGGCTCGGCCGCCGATGAGGTGCTCACCTTCTCCGACCTCACCCTCGACATCGGCACCCGCGAGGTCCACCGAGGCACCCGTGCCATGGAGCTCACCCGCACCGAGTTCGCCCTGCTCGAGATGTTCCTGCGCCGGCCGCGCCGGGTGCTGGAGCGGTCCTTCATCCTCGAGGAGGTCTGGGGATACGACTTCCCGACGACGGCCAACTCGCTCGAGGTCTACGTCGGCTATCTCCGGCGCAAGACCGAGGCCGACGGCGAGGCACGACTGATCCACACGGTCCGCGGGGTCGGCTATGTGCTGAAGGAGGCATGATGCTGCCCGATCCCCGGGCCTGGCGTTACCGGCGGTCGTTGGCCAGCAGGGTGGCGCTGCTCGCCACGATGGCGGTCGGCGTGTCCGTGGCCCTGGTCGCCACGGCGGCGTACTTCACCGTCCGGCACCAGCTCATGGACACCCTCGACCAGTCGCTCAAGGAGCGAGCCAGTGCCGCAGCGCGGTCCAGCACGCTGAGGCAGCTGACCGTCAACGACTTCCCCTCCTGGATGGTCGGTGCCGCCGACGTCAAGGTCGGCTTCATCACCGCCGAGGGCCGAATCGAGACGACGGACCAGGGTCCCACCGTCACGCTGGGCCGGCCGGAGCTCGAGGTGGCCCGTGGGGAGCGCGACTACTCCTGCCGGACGATCGGCACCGGGGGCGAGGACTACCGGGTCGCGGCGGTGCCTGGCAACGAGCCCGGCACCGCACTCGTGCTGGCGCAGTCACTGAGCAACAACGACTACACGCTGGAGAAGCTGGGCTTCGTGCTGCTGGTCTTCGGTGCACTCGGCGTGATCGCCGCGGCGCTCGCCGGCTGGGCGGTGGCCCGCAACGGCCTGCGCCCCGTGCGCCGGTTGACCGGGGCCGCGGAGGACATCGCGCGGACCGAACAGCTCGATCCGATCGAGGTCGAGGGCAACGACGAGATCGCGCGTCTGGCCACGGCTTTCAACGCCATGCTCGCCGCGTTGTCCGCGTCGCGGGACAGGCAGCGGCGACTGGTCGCCGACGCCGGGCATGAGCTGCGCACTCCCCTGACGTCGTTGCGCACTAACCTCGACCTGCTCACCCAGGCCGACCAGCGCGGCGGCCTCTCATCGGAGTCCCGGACTGAGCTGATGGCCGACGTCCGGTTCCAGATCGAGGAGCTCACCACGCTGATCGGGGACCTGACCGAGCTCGCACGCGACGAGCCGGCCACGGTGACGCTTGAAGAGGTCGAGCTCTCCGAGATCGTGGACCGTGCGGTCGAGCGAGTACGCCGCCGCGCGTCTGGTCTGCACTTCGACGTCACGAGCGCACCATGGTGGCTCACGGGGGAGCCGACCGCGCTCGAACGGGCAGTGACCAACCTGCTCGACAACGCCGCCAAGTGGAGTCCCCCGCTCGGCACGGTGACCGTCCGGCTCGATCAGGGCTCGCTGGTCGTCGAGGACCATGGCCAAGGCATCACCGACCAGGACCTTCCCCATGTCTTCGACCGGTTCTACCGGTCCCCCGAGTCGCGGACGATGCCCGGCTCGGGCCTCGGCCTATCGATCGTCCGGTAGGTCGTCGAACGGCACGGCGGCAGGATCCGGGCCGGGCGTGCGGAGTCGGGCGGTGCGGCCCTCCAGATCACGCTTCCGGGCGCCGCCGTACCCTCCCCGTCGGCGGTCGACGGCA
>JBPCND010000303.1:0-5289 GCA_051001655.1 Nocardioides sp.
GCCCGCTCGACACCGACTGACCAGACTCCGTTCCACGACAACGAAGAGGACACACGATGGCAACTCTCGAGATCCGCGACCTGCACGTCAGCGTCGACGCCGGCAGCACCGGGCACGGCACGATCGAGATCCTAAAGGGCGTCGACCTGACCATCGCCGGCGGAGAGACGCACGCGATCATGGGGCCCAACGGCTCGGGCAAGTCCACGCTCGCCTACTCCATCGCCGGACACCCGAAGTACCAGGTCACCAGAGGCAGCGTGACCCTGGACGGGGTGAACGTCCTGGCCATGTCGGTCGACGAGCGGGCCCGCGCCGGCCTGTTCCTCGCGATGCAGTATCCCTTCGATGCTCCCTGCGTCTCGGTGTCGAACTTCCTTCGCACCGCTAAGACCGCCATCGACGGCGAGGCTCCCAAGCTGCGCACCTGGGTCAAGGAGCGCAACTCCTCGATGCAGCGGATGAACATGGACACTGCCATGGCCACCCGGTCGGTGAACGAAGGCTTCTCCGGCGGTGAGAAGAAGCGCCACGAGATCGTCCAGCTCGAGCTGCTCGACCCTCGGTTCGCCATCCTCGACGAGACCGACTCCGGACTCGACATCGACGCGCTCAGGATCGTCTCCGAAGGCGTCAACCGCTTCCGCGAGAAGGGTGACCGTGGTGTGCTGCTGATCACCCATTACACGCGGATCCTGCGCTACATCAAGCCGGACTTCGTGCACGTGTTCGTCGCCGGCAAGATCGCCGAGGAGGGCGGGCCTGAGCTGGCCGAGCAGCTCGAAGCCGAGGGCTACGACCGCTTCAGCAACGCCGTGGTCTGAGCCCGGGTGGAACCGCCCTCGGGCCGCAGCACCAGTGAAGGAGGATGCAGATGACCGTGACGACGAACCGCCTTGCCGGCCTGCTGCCCGGGTTGGACCTGATCCGTGCCGACTTCCCGATCCTGACCCGCACCCTGGCCGACGGGCACCCGCTGGTCTACCTCGACAGCGCCAACACCTCGCAGAAGCCACAGGTCGTGATCGACGCGATGGTCGACCACCTGGAGCGGCACAACGCCAACGTCGCGCGCGCCATGCACCAGCTCGGCGCGGAGTCCTCCATGGCATTCGAGGCTGCCCGAGACACCGTGGCGAGGTTCCTCAACGCTCCGTCGCGCGACGAGGTGATCTTCACCAAGAACGCCTCCGAGGCGATCAACCTGGTGGCCAACACCCTCGCCTGGGCTCGTGGTCCGTTGGCCCTGGGCGAGGGCGACGAGGTGCTCATCACCGAGATGGAGCACCACTCCAACATCGTCCCCTGGCAGCTGCTCACCGAGCGCACCGGAGCGACGCTGCGCTGGTTCGGGCTGACCGATGACGGACGGCTCGACCTGTCGAACATCGAAGAGCTGGTCAACGAGCGCACCAAGGTGGTTTCGTTCACCTGGGTGTCCAACATGCTCGGGACGGTCAACCCGGTCGCGGAGATCTCCCGGCGCGCACACGAGGTCGGCGCCCTGGTCCTGGTCGACGGTGCGCAGGCCGTGCCGCAGCTGCCCGTCGACCTGGCGGCTATGGAGACGGATGGTCGTCCGGACTTCCTCGCCTTCACCGGACACAAGGTCACCGGACCGACCGGCATCGGCGTCCTGTGGGGACGTCGCGAGCTCCTCGAACAGCTGCCTCCCTTCTTGGGAGGAGGCGAGATGATCTCGACGGTGGCGATGGAGCGGTCGACGTACGCCGCGATCCCGCACAAGTTCGAGGCGGGAACGCCGCCGATCGTCGAAGCCGTCGGTCTCGGTGCTGCGCTGGACTATCTCTCCGCGGTCGGCATGGACAACGTCCGTGCACACGAGGAGGCCGTCACCGGCTACGCCCTGGACGCCCTCAGCCGCATCGGCGGTCTGACGGTCCTCGGGCCGCTCTCGGCGGACCTGCGTGGCGGCGCCGTCTCGTTCGAGCTCGACGGCGTCCATCCGCACGACGTGGCACAGGTGCTGGACTCCCGGGGGATCGCGGTCCGGGCCGGCCACCACTGTGCCAAGCCGGCGCACAAGCGGTTCGGGGTGCAGAGCTCGACACGGATGTCGTCGTACCTCTACACGACTCCGGGCGAGATCGACGCGCTGGTCGATGCACTCGACTACACCAAGTCCTATTTCGGGGTGGGTTGAGCGATGACCACAGACCACCTGGACTCGCTCTACCAGGAGATCATCCTGGACCACTACAAGCACCCGCACCATGCGGGCCTGCGCGAGCCCTACGAGGCCGAGGTGCACCACGTCAATCCGACCTGCGGAGACGAGGTGACCTTGCGGGTCCACCTGAGTGGGGTGGGTGCGGACGCCGTCGTCGAGGACGTCTCCTACGACGCGGAGGGCTGCTCGATCAGCCAGGCCGCCGCTTCGGTGATGTCCGACCTGGTGATCGGCAAGCAGGTCGCGCAGGCCGTCGCCGTACACGAGTCCTTTCTGGCCCTGATGCAGGGTCGAGGCACCGTCGAACCCGACGAGGAGGTGCTCGAGGACGGCATTGCCTTTGCCGGAGTCTCCAAGTTTCCGGCTCGTGTGAAGTGCGCTCTGTTGTCCTGGATGGCGTGGAAGGACGCCACGTCGCAGATCCTGGACAGCACAACCATCACCGCAGAGACCAAGGAGCATCCATGACCGACGCACATGCCGACCTGCCCGAGGTCGACCTCGACAAGGCCGCCGGGGGTGGCACCGCGACCCTCACCAAGGACGACGTGAACGAGGCGATGAAGGACGTCGTCGACCCGGAGCTCGGGATCAACGTCGTCGACCTCGGCCTCGTCTACGACGTGCACCTCGACGAGGGCAGCAATGTCGTCCTCGACATGACCCTGACGTCGGCGGCCTGCCCGCTCACCGACGTGATCACCGACCAGACCCACCAGGCGCTCGAGGGACTGGTAAACGACGTCACGATCAACTGGGTCTGGATGCCGCCGTGGGGCCCGGACAAGATCACCGACGACGGCCGCGAGATGCTGCGTGCCCTCGGCTTCAACGTCTGAATCGGCCGGATGGCCTCCCGGAGCGTGTTCGTGCCGGCGCAGCGACTTCCCCGGTGGATGGAGAACTTCGGGACCCGGCACGGCAGCATCGAGCTCGCGGTGGTCGAGGACCGGTTGACCGCCCGAGCCGAGGACGGTTCGGTGGCGGAGGCAGCACTGCCCTTCGACCGCGCGTACGACGGCGGGCCGGATGCTGCTGCCTTCGCCGACGCCGTCGAGATCCCGTCCTCCTGGGGCCTCTTGCTCGTGCGCAAAGGTGGCTTCGGCATCGCCCGACTGGGTGGGTCACGCGTGCTGGAGTCCAAGATCGGTCAGCGACACGTCCAGGGACGCACCAAGGCCGGCGGGCAGAGCCAGCAGCGTTTCGCCCGGCGACGCGACAACCAGGCCCGTCAGGCCTACGAGGCCGCCGCCGGACACGCACATCGCATCCTGGTCGAGGGGGGCCACCGCCTCGAGGCGCTGGTCTGCGGCGGCGACCGCCCAGCAGTCGAGGCGGTGCTCTCGCAGGCGCGACTGAGCCGGGTTGCTGCCGTCCGCACGGGGCCCTGGCTCCCGGTGGCCGACCCGCGGCGTGCCGTGCTCGACGCCGCCGTCGTGGATGCCTGCTCCGTGCTGGTCACCCTCCACGAAGCCGACTGAGGGCCGCCGCCCCACCCCCACCCCGATTCGTCTGCGGTCGGCATTCGTGAAATGCCCCATAAAGCGCAGGCGAATCGGGGTGTCGGGTCAGTCTTCGACGCCGCGCGCCACCAGCGCCTCTCCGAGGGCGTCCGCATGGCGCAGCGACCGGACGATCAGCGGGACTGCGAAGGCCCGGGGACTGGCGCCCAGTCCTCGGGCGAGCTGGGCCTCGCGAACCTCCTCGGCCAGCCCGACGACGAGCGGCACGCAGCGCACCCCGAGAGCCAGCATGAGGCCGATCCGCTCGGGGTCGACACCCCACCGGCGCAACGGCCTGCAGACCGCCACCAGCGCGTCGACCATCGCCGTGGTCCGGGTGGTGAGGGTGACGAGGCCGGCGAGCATCACCAGCACGGAGAGCACCCCGAGTACGACGACCGCGCGATCAAGTCCGCTGACGAGCACGTGGAACACCGTGGCCGCCCCGGCGACCCAGAGCAGTGGACGCAGCTGGCCCAGCGCCACCCGAGGGCCGATCCCGGCGACGGCGTACCCGAGGCCGACCGACGCCAGGGCCACGGCGACCTGCCAGGGCCGGTCGACCAGGAACGAGCCGGCCCCGGCGACCAGCAGGACCAGCAGCTTGGCACCGGCCGGGGTCCGGTGCAGCACCGAGCTGCCGGGGAGGTAGAGGCCGAGCGCTGTCGTCTCATCAGGCCGCGGTAGAAGGAGACAGCTGGACCGGGCTCGTCGTCACCGACCAGCTCGCCGCCGTCGAAGACCAGAACCCGGTCGAACCCGACGAGCTGGTCGAGGTGATGGGTGACCAGGACGACCTGGTGGGGGAGCGCGGCCACCCGGCGGGACACCTCGTCGGAGTTACGCAGGTCGAGCAAGGTGGTCGGCTCGTCCATCACCAGGATGTCGGGCTCCGTCACCAGCACGGACGCCAGAGCGAGTAGCTGCTTCTGACCGCCCGAGAGCAGGTGGGCCGGGTGGTCGGCGTGGGCGTCGAGGCCGTGGGCGTCGAGCGCGGCCCGCACCCGCGCAACCACCTCGTCGCGGGCGAGGCCTCGCCGCCGCAGCCCGAACGCGATGTCCTCGGCCACGGTGGGCATCACGATCTGGGCGTCCGGGTCGGTGAAGCAGAACCCGACACGCCGGCGTACGGCGCGACCATCCGTGCGGGTGTCCAGCCCGTCGACCGACACCCGGCCGCGGGTCGGGACCACCAGCCCGTTGAGCAGCCGGGCGAACGTGGACTTCCCCGAGCCGTTGGCGCCGATCACCCCCACCCGCTGCTCCTCCAGCCGCACCGAGACCTCGGACAGGACGGTTCGGGCGGCGGCGCCCTGTCCGTAGACGTGGGAGACGTCGCGTACGTCGATCAGCGGCATCGCTGCACCACCATGGCCACACCCTGACCGCCGCCCACGGCGATCGCGGCCAGACCCAGGTCGCCACGGTCGCGCCGGACCAGCTGGGTGAACAGCCGCACCGCCAGGACGGCTCCGGAGGCGCCCCAGGGGTGGCCCAGCGCCAGCGCACCGCCTTCGGGGCAGACCCGGCTCGCGTCGACGGCGAGCTCGTCGCAACAGGCGAGCACCTGGCCTGCGAAGGCCTCGTTGAGCTCGA
>JBPCND010000304.1:0-4286 GCA_051001655.1 Nocardioides sp.
CCCGAGCTGCTCGAGCTCTTGGCGGGCGGGACGAACTCGTAGGGCTGCACCACGACGAAACCCGGTCCGTGGAAGGCGTACTGGAAGGCCTCGCCGGAGCCGCCCCGCAGCAACGACTTGAAGTTCATGCTCGACACCACGTTCGGGACAAGGTCGGCCGACCAGGCGACCGCCGCCTGCACGTCGACATACGTCGGCTGGGTCGAGCAGTCGAGCACCACGGGTTTGCCGACCGTGCACAGCGCGACCGTCCCAGCGCCCCGCACGGTGGTGTTGAACAGGCCGCCCGCCATCATGCCCGCGCCCTTGACCCGGTTGATGTCCCACTCGAGCGCGGCGTCGAAGGCCAGCAGGTTGCGGCCGTTGACGCTGATCGCATCGCCGTCGAGGTCGACGAGGTAGACGTAGCCGCCCTCGTTGGCGAAGAACACCTCGCCCTGACCCGAGACCCGCATCAGCGGCATGTCCTCACTGGTCAGCACCTTCTTGATCAGCTTGCCCATCCCACCGGCCTTCTCGGGGTGGAACTGCACCTGGCCCTGGAAGGCGACCATCGCGCCTTTGACGGCCAGCACATCGGGACCCATGGCCACGCGCAGCATCTGGGAGTTCTGCAGGCCGAACCGCTTCTGGTCCTCCGCCTCGAGGTTGGTCTGCTCGAACAGCTCGCTCTTCATGACGCTCACCCTGCCACAGGTGCGGCCGTCTGCGTCATGGCCCGGAGCGGTGGGTGGTCCACCAGGTGCGGAGGGCGAGCTCGGCGTCCGTCTGGCTCATCGGGCCATGGTCCATCCGCAGCTCCAGCAGGTGCCGGTAGGCCTCACCGACCACGCGGCCGGGGCCGACCCCCAGGACCGCCATGATCTGGTTGCCGTCGCGGTCGGGCCGAATGGAGGCCAGCTCCTCCGCCTCGCCGAGCCGTTCGATGCGGTCCTCGAGGTCGTCATAGGTACGCCGGAGCCGGTCCGCCTTCCGCCTGTTGCGGGTCGTGCAGTCGGCCCGGGTCAACATGTGCAGCCGCTCGAGCTGGCTGCCGGCGTCGCGGACGTAGCGCCGTACAGCGGAGTCGGTCCACTCCCCCGACCCGTAGCCGTGGAAGCGCAGGTGCAGCTCGACCAGCTTGGACACCGCGACGGTCTCGTCGTTGCTGAACCGGAGCACCTGCATCCGCTTGCGGGTCATCTTGGCCCCCACCACGTCATGGTGGTGGAAGGTGACCGTGCCGTCGCCCAGGAACCGTCGGGTCCGGGGCTTGCCCACGTCGTGCATCAGGGCGGCGAACCGGGAGACGAAGTCCGCGCCACCGCCCGGCAGCCTCGACTCGAGCTCGACGGACTGCTCCAGGACGGTGAGCGTGTGCTCGTAGACATCCTTGTGCCGGTGATGCTCGTCGTGCTCGAGGGCCAACGCCGGCAACTCGGGAAGCACATGGTCGGCGAGACCGGTCTCGACCAGCAGGGCAAGGCCACGGCGCGGATGGGCTCCGCAGACCAGCTTCACCAGCTCGTCACGGACCCGCTCCGCCGACACGATCTCGATACGTGCCGCCATCCCCGTCATCGCCGCGACCACCTCTGGGTCGACCGTGAAGCCCAGCTGCGCGACGAAGCGGGCGGCCCGCATCATCCGGAGCGGGTCGTCGGAGAAGGAGTCCTCGGGACGGCCGGGCGTCCGGAGCACCCCCAGGGCGAGATCCGCCACACCGCCGTACGGATCCTCGAAACGGTTGCCGGGCAACGACACAGCCATCGCGTTGATGGTGAAGTCACGTCGACCGAGGTCGCCCGGCAGCGACTCGCCGAAATCCACCGAAGGTTTGCGGGAGGCGGTGTCGTAGGCCTCGGATCGGTAGGTCGTGATCTCCACCCGCCAGTCCCCCTTGCGAGCGCCGATGGTGCCGAACGCACGACCCATGTCCCAGGTCGCCTCTGCCCAGCCTTCGACCAGCCGTTCGGTGGTCTCGGGACGGGCCGAGGTGGTGAAGTCGAGGTCCAGCTGCCGGCGGCCGAGCATCGCGTCGCGCACAGGGCCACCCACCAGGGCGAGGTGCTCACCGGCGGCCGCGAACCGCTTCCCGAGCTCGTCAGTCACCACCGAGATCCGACGCAGCTCGGCCAGGGCACGCTGCTGCATCTCGCTCGGGTTCGGCTCGGCGGGGGGGTGCTCGGACACGAGAGGCCACTCTATGCCAGCCGTACGTGTCCCCGCTCGACCGCGGGGCGCGGTCGTTAGCCTTGCGCTGTGACCCGCCCCATCCCTTCGCGCGCTGCCGCATGCCTCAAGGGGCTGCTGGCGACGGGGGTGCTTGCCACGGCGCTGGTGGTGATCGGTTCGCCCAGCGGCGCGGCCGCGGCATCTGGTGCTGGGGCCGTCCGGACAGCCCGCGGCGAGGACGATGCACCGCTCCGGGTCGTGATGGACACGCTGAGCCCGTCGGTCATCCCGCGCCGGGGAGAGATCATCATCACCGGTGAGGTCACGAACACCTCCGACGTGACCTGGACCGACCTGCAGGTCTACCTGTTCACCTCACCGAGCCCGATCGGCGGCAGGTCCGATCTGGCCGCGGCCGCGGCGTCGGATCCGGCGACGGACATCGGCGAGCGGCTGGCCAAGGAGGGTCAGTTCAGCGAGATCGGGGACCTCGATCCCGGGGAGTCGACGCCGTACGCCGTCTCGGTGAACCGGAGGGACCTCGACATCACCGAGGAGCCGGGCGTTTACTGGATCGGGGTGCACATCCTTGGTGCAGGCGACGACGGGCGTGACCTCGTCGCCGACGGACGAGCTCGCTCGTTCGTCCCGATGATGGAGCGGGACGCTCCGCGTGCGCAGGTCGCCGTGACCGTGCCGGTGCGCGAGCACGTCCGGCGCGACACCGACAACACCTTGCTCGAGCTGCGTCGATGGCAGCGGTCCTTTGCCGAGGGACGACTCGAGCGGCTGTTGTCCTTCGGCGCATCGTCAGGTCGCCCCCTCACCTGGATCGTCGACCCGGCCGTTCTCGATGCCGCCGCCTCGGTCGCTGCGGACAACCCGCCGCTGAGCGTGGCCGACGACGGCACCGGCCCGGACGTCGAGGGCGAGGGCGGCCCGGACCCCGCCCAGCCCACGCAGGATCCTGGGACCGGGTCGTCTCCCGATCCGAGCCCGGGTCAGATCCCGACTGAGTCGCCTTCGGACCCAACAGGCACCGAGGACGGCGATGGCGAGCCCAGCGCCGAGGCACAGGACGCCCAGGCGTGGCTGGACGCTCTCGGTCAGCAGTCCGAACGCTCCCAGGTCATGGCGGTTCCCTACGGCGATCCCGACGTCGCTGCTGTGACCATCAACCGGCTGCCGAAGGTGCTGGCGCGAGCCACGCGGCTCGGCGCGGAGGTCACGCAGGCACTAGGGATCGACTCGGACCCGATCATCGCGCCGCCCACCGGCTACCTTCCCGGCCTGTCGATGGCCCTGTTGGACGACGACGCGCCGGTGCTCATCAGTGACGATGCGATGCCGGACGCCGTGAGTCCCACGCTGACCCGGCAGAACGGTGTCGACGTGGTGCTGGTCGACTCGGCGGCGTCCAGCGGTGGACCCGGCTCGACCGGCCGGACGGATCCGCTCGCGTTGCGCCAGCGCATCCTCGCCGAGGCGGCGCTGCAGGCGCTGTCCGGCGGGGCCGACCCGACCGACCGGACGGACCCGGAACCGGACGACCCACTGATCGTCAGCCTCCCCGAAGGCTGGGACCCGGGAGCCGACTGGCAGCAGGCAGACTTCTTCGGCGGCCTCGACGTGCCCTGGCTGCAACAGGTGGACCTTCGCTCCGTGCTGGCCCGCGGCCCCGGACCGGTGGACACGACGCTGCCGGTCTACCCGCTGGCCGAGAGACGTGCGCACATCCCGGTCACCAACCTGCTCGCGACCCGGGACCTGGTGAGGACCGGCTCGACGTACGCCGAGCTGTTGACCTTCAACGACACCGTGGCGGACGCGCTGGCGGAGACGGCGATGCTCGGCTCGTCGTACGGCGTCCGCTCCCGGCCGGCCCAGGCGTTGAACCAGACTCGGTCGACGGTGAACAAGGTCCGGCTGACCATGGATGGCGTGGTCGTCGAGGGACCCGACTTCGTGATGATGTCCAGCGACACCGGACCGATCGCCGTGACGATCACGAACAACCTCGACGAGTCCGTCACCGTGCGGATCGAGGCGGTCACCGGTGGCAACGACCTCACCATCGACGCACCCGGCGCGATCACGCTCGCTCCCGACGAGCGGACCCCGGTGCGGCTGCG
>JBPCND010000305.1:0-5575 GCA_051001655.1 Nocardioides sp.
GTAGCCAGCCCCTCCCCGTCGAGTAGCCAGCCCCTCCCCGTCGAGTAGCCAGTCGGGCCAGGCCGGAAACGGTGACGTCTCAACGCGGAACCGGTGGCGTCTCAACGCGGAACCGGTGGCGTCTCAACGGGTGGGTGGGCAGCACGAAGGCCCCGGAACGTGAGCTCCGGGGCCTTCGTGGACGGGGCGGGTCAGTCGTTGCCGCGGAGGATCGCCAGGATCCGGAGAAGCTCTATGTAGATCCAGATGATCGTCACCGTGAGGCCGAAGGCCGCCCGCCACGACTCCACCTCCGGCAGGCCGGCCGCGATGCCCCGCTCGACGAAGTCGAAGTCGAGGATCAGCAGCAGGATGCCGAGGCCCAGGCCGACAAAGCTCATCACCAGACCCAGACCACCGAAGCCGTTGATGCCGACGTCCGCACTGAAGAACGACAGGGCGAAGTCGAGCAGTGACACGGCGACGAAACCGAGCATGGCCGCGATGACGAACTTGCGGAACTTGGGACTCACCCGGATGTTGAAGAACTTGTACGCCGCCAGCGTCCCGGCAACGGCCGCGAACGTGCCGAGGACCGCACCCATGACGAGCCCGTCGCCGAACTGGGCTTCCATCGCCTTGCTGAACGCACCGACGAACACACCTTCGACGGCGGCGTAGGCGATCACGAGCGCCGGGGACACGACCTTCTTGAACGAGTTGACCATTGCCAGGGCGAAGCCGCCCAGCGCACCGAACATGGAGAGCGTGTAGAGCGTGGTGAGCGCCCCGCGGTTGTCGATCGGCCCGGTCAGCAACCAGGTCGCCGCCGCGACGAGCACCACGATGCCGAGGCTGATGCCGGTCTTCTGGACGACGGAGTCGATCGTCATCGGGTTGGTCGACCGCGGAGCGTAGTCGGTGGGTGCCTCCGGGCCGCCGTACTGCTGGCCACCGGCCGACGACGCCTGCTGGGGGGAGTATTGCGACGCGCCTGCGCCGGGGTAGGTCATGCCGCTCGCGTTGCCAGTGGTCGTCCGGCCGCTGAAGCCTTCCGCACGCGAGAACACGGGGTTGCTGCTGCGCATGTGTGGTCTCCTCCTTGGAGGCCTGTGTGCTCTCCGCTCTGGAGAGCCGTTGGGGCCGCAGTCACATCCTACGGACCCTATGTCCTGTCAACGGCCGTGACCCCGCCGTTGTTCCGCGCGACGCCTCACCGGACGAGTCCCACGACGAGTCCCAGCCCCGCACACACACCGAGAGTACGCAGGACGCTCCACCCCCGGCCGAGCAGCAGCCATCCCGCTAGGACGGTGACGCCGACGGCCAGCCAGTCCACGCTGGCGAGCACCGGCAGCTCGAGGTCGACCGGGCCGGCGCCGTACCGCCGAGCGTCCGAGAACAGCGTGTGCGTCGCGAAGTAGGCCGCCAGGCTGGCAATCACCCCGACCACGGCGGCGGTGATCCCGGTCATGGCCGCAGAGAGGGCCGCATTGTCACGGAGCCGCTCGACGTGCGGTGCGCCCACGAAGATGAACAAGAAGCACGGCACGAAGGTCACCCAGGTCGTGAGCAGTGAGGCCAACACACCGGCGACCCACGGATCGAGTACGCCGGGGTCGCGGAACGCGCCGAGGAACGCGACGAACTGCACCACCATGATCAGTGGACCGGGCGTGGACTCGGCGAGCGCGAGGCCCCGGGCCATCTCCCCCGGCGCCAGCCAGCCGTAGACCTCGACCGCCCGCTGCGCGACGAACGCCAGCACGGCATAGGCGCCGCCGAACGTGACCAGTGCCGTGCCGCTGAAGAACAGCCCCTGCTCGGTGAGGACGCTGTCCGCACCGGTGAGGAAGAACGCGAGCAGCACTGGGCCCAGCCACAGCGGCAGCCCGACGCCCAGGATCAGAGCCGCCCTGCGCCACGTCGGCCGCGCCCCGTGCAGCGCGTCGTCGGCGATCAACGGAGCGGAGCCGTCGTCGACGGCGTCCTCGTGCGGCGCGGCCATGATCTCGGGGCGCAGCCTGCCGACGACGGCGCCGAGCACGCCCGCGCCCAGCACCACCAACGGGAAGGGCAGTCCGAGCACGGTGAGCCCCACGAATGCCGCCACGGCCATCCCGACGAGCAGCGGGTGCCGTAACACTCGACGGCCGATCCGGACCACAGCCTGCGCCACCACGGCGAGGACGGCCGGAGCCAGCCCTGCGAACAGCGCCGTCACCACCGAGGTCTCCCCGAGGCCGACGTAGGCCGCCGACAGGGCAAGCAGGGCGACCAGACCCGGCAGGACGAAGAGGACGCCGGCGATCAGCCCTCCGGCCGCCCCGTTCAGCAGCCACCCCACATAGATCGCAAGCTGCTGCGCCTCCGGACCGGGCAGCAACATGCAGTAGTTCAGCGCGTGCAGAAACCGCCGTTCGCCGATCCAGCGATGCTCCTCGACGAGGCTCCGGTGCATGACGGCGATCTGTCCGGCAGGTCCACCGAAGGTCTGCAGCGAGATCCGGAACCAGGCGCCGGTCGCCTGACGCAGCGGTACGACGTGGGTGGACTCATGTGGCTGAGCCACTGGCCCGCCCGGATCGTCGACCGGTCATGTCGGCAACGCTAGAGCACCTTTAAGCGGCGTCGCCACCACATCAGGGCAACGAGTCCGGCCAACGCCGCCGCCGCACCGGCGAGGAGGTCGGGTCGCGGTGTGCCGTCGTCGGTGGTGACCCGGTCATGAGCCACTGACACCTGGGCCTTGGCCCGGGACTTCACATCCAGCTTGGCGTGGAGGGCATCGACGGTGTCGGCGAGCTGTGCCCGGCTGCGCTCCACCTCACGCTCCCGCGCGGAGATCGCCGTCCCGATCGCGCTGCCTTCCATCAGATCCGCATCCGGCGCTGGCTCGCCTGTGCTCGTTCGCGTGGTCATCGGAGTGCTCATGTGTTGCAGGTGCCCCACGACGGGTGAACCAAACTCGACCCGCCTTCGGGCCCAGAAGACGAACCGCGCTCGTCACTGGCGACCAGACCTCACCGGTGCCCCCGGTGGGACTCGAACCCACACTGGAAGGTGTTTAAGACCTCGTCCTCTGCCATTGGGATACGGGGGCGAACAGGACACTCAAGATACGTCGGTCATCCTGCCAGTCCTCGCCCGAGGGCTGCGGCTCGTCCGAGCACTGCGTCGAGCATCGGCTCTGTGAGCCTGCCGGTGAAGGTGTTCTGCTGCGAGGGGTGATAGCTGCCGAGCAGCTCGACCTCCCGGCCCTCGGGCGAGACCAGGGTCGCCTCGGCGGCGTGCCTGAAACGTGGGCGGGGCCGCGGAGCGTCGTACCCGAGATCCTTGAAGACCCGCCACGCGACGTCCCAGGCGAACGACCCGAGGCAGACGACGGCTAGGACGTGGTCGGCGACCAGTGAGACCTCACGCAGCAACCACGGGACGCACGTGTCCCGCTCCTGGGTCGTGGGTTTGTTGTCCGGCGGGGCACATCGGACGGCGGCGACCATCCGGGTGTCGACCATCCGTTGCCCGTCGCCGGCATGGACCGAGGTCCTCTGCATGGCCAGCCCGACACGGTGCAGCGAGGCGAACAGCCAGTCACCCGAGCGGTCGCCCGTAAAGATCCTGCCCGTGCGGTTGCCACCATGTGCCGCCGGAGCGAGTCCGACGACCAGGACCCGTGGCTCGGACGCGCCCCATCCCGCGATCGGCCTGCCCCAGTAGGGCTCTCGCGCGTACGCCGCACGCTTCTGCTCGGCGACCCCCTCTCGCCACCGGACCAGTCGGGGACAAGCACGGCACACCGAGACCTCGGCGGACACTCCTTCGAGGTCGGCCGAGGCGGCTGCACGGCGTACCGCAGCGGCCGTCCTCGCCACCGGGGTGTCCATCGCCGCCGGATCACCGGGCCATCCCGTCCCGGGTGCCACCGGGCTGGGGAAGGGCTGCCTGGTCAGTGGGTGCGGCGACCCGGGCAGGTCCTCCCCCGCACGCGTTCCGTGATTCAGGAAGCTGGGTACGGCGACGTGGTCGACGGGTCCGTCCCGGTGACCGGAGCAGGGTCCATCCCGGTGGTCGGAGCGGTGTCCGAGCTGGAGCTGGTCTTGTCCTTGACCGCGTCCTTGGTGCTGGCGGCTGCTCCGGTGACCTTGTCCTTCAGCACAGGAGCCTTGTCCTGCACCATGGTGCCGGCGTCCTTGGCCTTCGACCGCACGCGCGGGTCCTGGGCCACCTTGCTGGCACCTGCCTTGATCTGCTCGTAACGCTCGCGTCCTGCCTTGCTGCCCAGCACGTAGCCTGCGGCCCCTGCGACCAGCATCGTCAGCATTCTCATCGATCTGTTCCCTTCTCTTTGTCGGACTCTGGTTTGCGGGAGGCGGCCACCAACCGAAGCTCTCGGCCACGCTCGACGTCCTCAATCTTCTTCTTGTCTGACTTCTCGATGTTGCGGGTGTCGCGCGCGGGCAGCTGGAGCTCCTCCTCGGCGACCATGCCTGCCTGCAGCTCGCGGCCCCGCTCGAGCTCGGAGTCGATCTCCGCACCGAACAGCAGGGCGAGGTTGGTCAGCCACAGCCACAGCAGGGCCACGATCACGCCGCCGAGCGAGCCGTAGGTCGAGTTGTAGCTGGAGAAGTTGGCGACGTACAACGCGAACCCCACGGAGGCCAGCACCCACACGAGGAGGGCGACCCCGGCCCCGACCGACACCCATCGGAACGTGGGCTGCTTGATGTTCGGGGTGGCGTAGTAGAGCAGCGCCACGACAAGCACCATCACCAGGGCGAGGACCGGCCACTTGGCAATCGACCACACCGTGAGGAGCAGACCACCGACACCGAGCGCGGATCCGAGGGAATCGGCGACCGGCCCGGACACGACGAGGATGAGCAGGGCGACGGCGCTGAGCAGGAGCGCGACCATCGTGATCAGCAGCATCACCGGGCGCAGCTTCCAGAACGGCCGTCCCTCTCGGATCTCATAGATCCGGTTCATGGCGCGTGAGAACGCTCCGACGTAGCCCGAGGCGGACCACAGAGCGCCGAGCAGGCCGATGACCGCGGTGAGTCCGGCTGTCTGGGATCCCGCCAGGTCCTGCAGCAGCGGGCGCACCGCGTCGATCGTGGTGCCCGAGACCAGGGGGCCCAGCACCTCCAAGGCAGTGTCGACCGACTGCTGCGCCTGGCCGACCAGCCCGAGAAGCGACACCAGCGCCAGCATCGCAGGGAAGATCGCCAGCACGGCGTAGTAGGTGAGGGCCGCCGCAAGGTCCGTGCACTGGTCGTCGACTAACTCGCGGAACGACTTGCGAGCCACATAGCGCCAGGACGGGCCGTGCAGCTGCGCCGGCGAGTCCGGCTTACGGGAGTCCTCAGGCGCGGGGACCGCGTCTTCGTGACGATCATGGGACATGAGTCAGTGGGTACCCAATCGCGCCCTGCTCAACCACTGGGAGGGGTACTGCGACCGAGGGGTCACGCACTGCGTGACACGCCGTCCCGACCCCACATCGTGACCCCTCGGCAGGGGACGGCCGTGTCAAACGAGCGACCAAGCGATGCCGTCCAGGATGTCGGCCTCGGAGACCAGCAGGGTTTCCACC
>JBPCND010000306.1:0-4364 GCA_051001655.1 Nocardioides sp.
TGGCCATGCTCAACCTCGGCGGCCACCGCCCCGCCGCCCTCCCAGGACGGAAATGACCCACGGAAATGTCAGAAGAGCCTCCTTTCTGGCACTAAACAATTGATGGAGGATCCCTATGTCGCACGACAACGCCCATACGCACGACAACCCAGTCGCGACCCGGCGCATCAGCACCGAGACCAAGTCCGCCTACAAGACGACCGAGATGATCGCCTACGTCGTGGCCGTTATCGGGTTCTGATCGCCTCAGCAATTGTCGACGACGAGGACTTCGGCTCGCATGACGCTTGGCGCCTCGTTACGTACCTGACGAGCGGCTACATGGTCTCCCGCGGGCTCGCCAAGGCAGGCTCTCGCGAGCCGTTCGACGACGATCACCGCTAAGGACTAAGCACCATGAGTCCGTTACGCGTCCGTCCTCTGGGCGGTGGATTCGGTTGTCTGATGATGATCTTGATCTCGATCGGGCTGTCCGTGCTCCTGACGGTCCTGGTAAACCTCGGGCGCTGACGAAGAAGAGCAAACCGTCCCCGGTACCACGCATGCCGGGGGCGGTTTAGCCCCTTCGGATTGGGCCAGGTGTAGACGGTCGCTGAAAATGACCACGAATGGACGCTCAGGTGACGACGCCAAGGTCCTTCCTGGAGAAGCCATGATCAGCCGGCGCTGGTCGGTGTCAACGTCGTTCATGCTCGCTGCGCTGCGCGTTTTCCCACGTTGATCACGCTCCAACGCGCCGGCAGGGGCGGCGTTTACGGAGGACCATCCAAACCTTGGGTTGTCGCGGGCTCCTCCGCAGGCAAATCCCGCTATTGATGATCCGCTCACGTGACCCGACGGAATCAAGGTCAGGCTCTCAGCGAGCCCATCCACTCCTCGATGGCCGCCGGGTCGCGGGGCAGGCCGGCCGACAGGTTCGTCGAGCCGTCCTCGGTGACGACGATGTCGTCCTCGATGCGGATGCCGATCCCGCGCAGCTCCTCCGGGACGAGCAGGTCGTCCTCCTGGAAGTAGAGGCCAGGCTCGACGGTCAGCACCATCCCGGCGGCGAGGTCGGCCTCGTGGTAGGCCTCACGGGAGGAGACCGCGCAGTCGTGGACGTCCATGCCGAGCATGTGGCTGGTCGAGTGCAAGGTCCAGCGGGCATAGACCTTGCTGTCCGGGGACAGCGCCTCCTCCGCCGAGCAGGGGAGCAGAGCGAGGTCCTCGAGCCCGTGCGCGAGCACGTCCATCGCCGCGTGGTGCGGCTCCATGAAATTGACCCCGGGGCGTACGGCGTCGATCCCGGCCTGCTGGGCGGTGAGCACCAGCGTGTAGAGGTCGCGCTGGACCGCGGTGAACGTGCCGTCGACCGGCAGCGTCCGAGTCACATCGGCGGTGTAGAGGCTGCGTCCCTCGACGCCCATGTCGAGCAGCACCAGCTCGCCGGGAGTGACCGGACCGGAGTTCTCGATCCAGTGCAGCGTCGTCGCGTGTCTGCCACCGCCGACGATCGAGTCGTAGCCGATGTCGTTGCCCATCGTCCGGGCCCGGCGGAAGAACGTGCCCTCCACCCAGCGTTCACCGAACCTCAGCACGTTGTCCCACTCGCGGACGCTGTCGCTGAAACCGAGCGTGGTGATGTCGCAGGCCTCCCGCAGCTGGTCCAGCTCCCACGGGTCCTTGACGAGTCGCATCTCCGAGAGGACCCGGGCAAGGTCCTTGTCCCGACCCTCGTCCGGGTTGACGGCGCTGTCGACGGAGCGGTCGGCTCCCCGCAGTGCCCGGGTCTTGGCCGACGAGCCGAGCCGGTCGGGGAGCTCGTCGAGGTGGCGCACGTCGAGGCCGAGCGAGCTCGACATCTCTTGGAGCGACGGGCGGCGGCCGGCCCAGAGCTCGCCGTACTGCCGATCGCGGAAGAACTCATCGCCCTCACGTGAGGACCGCGGCCGGGCATAGAGGACCGACTCACCGCCCTCCATCACCAGCACCGCGTCGGTGGTCTGGTTGCCGCACAGATACGTGTGGGCCGTCTCCGGGCGGAACCGGTAGTCGGAGTCGTTGGAGCGGACCTTGAAGGTGCCTGCGGGGATCACCAGGAGCTCGCCGGGGAACGTGTCGGCGAGACGGGCTCGGCGCTTCGCGGCCCACTCCGCCACGGGATGGGTCGGCAGGTCGAGCTCACGCTCCCCCCAGCCCTGGCGCATGAAGCTCGAGTAGGCCTCGGGCACGGGCTGGTCATGACCCTGGGTGCCGGCAGGGCTCTCGATGTCCTGGGTGCCGGCGCCCTCCGGCACGGGGACCTCGTCGACGCCGGTCACGGTGTTCTCGCTCACGTCACCACTCTACGACGCAGGTGCGGCACGCGACGCGGCAGAACAAGCAGGTGAGCCCCGATAGGCTGCCGCCATGAGCGGCGGAGGAGGACTCGGGCACCCGGAGATGGTGGCTGCTCAGCCGCCACCGGGGCTGCTGGTGACCCCGAGGCGCCGCGGCAGCATCGTGTTCACGGTCGTCCTCACGGTGGTGATGATCGTCGGGGCGGGACTCATGGCGTTGGTGCTCGTGGTGAGCAACGCACCCAGTGCACTGGCCATCGGTGTGGTGCTCGCCGTGCTCCCGGTGGGACCTGTGATCGCGGCGTTCCTGTGGCTGGACAGATACGAACCCGAACCGGTGCGGCTCCTCGCCGCGGCGTTCGGTTGGGGCGCGGTGGTCGCCACCGCTGCGGCCCTGGCTCTACAGGCGTTGGGCCAGCTCGTCCTGGGCGCGCCCGAGACCTGGTCGGCGGCGATCGTCGCGCCGATCACGGAGGAGGCGGCCAAGGGGTTCTTCATCCTGCTGCTCCTCTGGGCCAGACGCCACGAGATCGACGGAGTTCTCGACGGCATCGTCTACGCCGGGATGGTCGGCGTCGGGTTCGCGTTCACCGAGAACATCCTCTACCTCGGCGCGGCCTACATGGGTGGCGACGACCTCGGTCCCGGCGGGCTCGAGTCGGCGGTCGGCGTCTTCATCGTCCGAGGTGTCTTCAGCCCGTTCGCCCATCCGCTGTTCACGACCTTCATCGGTGTCGGGGTGGGCTACGCCGTCGTACGACGCGGTGCGGCGAGGTTCCTCGCGCCCCTGGCGGGGTACTTCCTCGCTGTGGCAGCCCATGCTCTCTGGAACGGCTCGGCGTTCTTCGCCGGCGGCCAGTACTTCGTGCTGACCTATCTCTTCGCGATGGTGCCCGCCTTCCTGCTGGTCGTTGGCTTCGCGGCCTGGGCACGGCGACGAGAGGCGACGATGCTGACCCGCGCCCTCACCGACGCGGCCTCCCGAGGGTTCCTGGCGCCGGCCGAGGTGCCCTGGCTGGTGCGGCTCCCGGCCAGGCGTGCGTCGCGGCAGCATGCTCGCCAGGTCGGTGGTGTGGTCTCCGAGCGGGTGATGCGCGACTATCAGCAGCAGGCCGTCGAGCTCGGCTTCCTGCACGACCGCTACCTGAGGGGCAGTGCACCCGAGGACTTCGCGGAGCGTGGGACCGTGATGGTGCAGCGGATGGCGGCGCTCCGGTCCTACGTGATGTTTCCCCCCGCGGCCGGTGGGCCGCCGGCGTACCCCGTCCATGACGTCCGAGGAGGCAGCACACGATGACCGACTCCGCCGAGCTGGTCACCACCTTGGTGCAGCTGCGCGAAGCCCTCACCAACGTGGCGCTGCCTCTGGACGTCCCCGAGGCCGAAACGCACCGGACGATGCGCACGGAGATGCTCGACCAGCTCGAGGACTACGTCCTGCCTCGACTGATCCAGATCGACGCTCCCCTGCTCACCGTCGTCGGTGGCTCGACCGGTGCCGGAAAGTCCACGCTGGTCAACTCGCTGGTGGGGACGAAGGTCACCGAGCCCGGCGTACTCCGTCCGACCACCCGGTCCCCGGTCCTGGTGCACAACCCGGCTGATGCCGACTGGTTCGACCGGTCGCGGATCCTTCCCCATCTCGCGCGCACGACCGGGGCGACCGGTGACCCAGGAGCGCTGCAGCTGGTTCCCATGGAGACCATGCCCCTCGGCCTGGCCATCCTCGACGCACCCGACATCGACTCGGTGGAGGAACGCAACCGCACGTTGGCCGCGGAGCTGCTCGCCGCTGCCGACCTCTGGCTCGTCGTCACTTCGGCCGCCCGCTACGCCGACCAGGTGCCGTGGGACTTCCTCAAGGCCGCCGCCGAGCGGAGCACGTCCGTCGCGGTGGTCCTGGACCGGACGCCTCCCGAGGCCGTCGACGAAGTGAGCAGCCACCTCGCCAGGATGCTCACCGCCCGGGGGTTGCGCGACTCGCCCCTGTTCACCGTCACCGAGGGAACGCCCGACGAGAACGGAATGCTTCCCGCTGAGTCGGTG
>JBPCND010000307.1:0-3028 GCA_051001655.1 Nocardioides sp.
TGGCCGCGTTCGAGGAGCTCGCCAAGGAGATCGCCGATGCGTGAAGTCATGGACGAGTTGTTGACCTGGTGGCAGGCCGGAGACACGGTGGGAGTCGGCACGGTGATCGCGACCTGGCGCTCGGCACCGCGCCCGGCCGGTGCCTCGATGTTGGTCGGGCCGGATGGCACGGCGGTCGGCAGCGTCTCGGGCGGGTGCGTCGAGGGGGCGGTGTACGAGGAGGCCGTCAGCGCGGTCGAGTCCGGTGAGGTCGCACTGCGCCGGTACGGCGTGAGCGACGACGACGCGTTCGCTGTGGGTCTCACGTGCGGCGGGATCCTGGATGTGTACGTGGAGCCGGTGTCTCGGGAGACCTTCCCCGAGTTGACTGACGTCGCCGCGTCCATCGAATCCGGCGAGCCCGTCGCGGTGGTGACCTGTGTGGCCGGTCCCGAGGATCGGATCGGCAAGCGCCTGGTGCTCTGGACCGATCGCGCCTCGGGCAGCCTGGGACTGGAGCGACTCGACGAAGCGGTCGCCGGCGATGTTCGGGGTCTGCTCGCGGCGGGCCGTACCGCGACCGTCCACTATGGACATGACGGCGAGCGACGCGGCGATGAGTTGACGCTGTTCGTCGCCTCGTACGCCCCGCCAGCGCGGATGGTGGTCTTCGGGGCGATCGACTTCGCTGCCGCAGTGGCCCGGGTGGGGGCCTTCCTCGGCTATCGCGTGACGGTGTGCGATGCCCGCCCAGTCTTCGCCACTCCCAAGCGTTTTCCCGAGGCCGACGAAGTCATCATCGAGTGGCCGCACCGCTATCTGCAGGCCGAAGTCGATGCCGGTCGCATCGACGAGCGCACCGTCTTGTGTGTCTTGACCCATGATCCGAAGTTTGACGTCCCGGTACTCGAAATCGCCCTGCAACTACCCGTCGCCTACGTGGGCGCCATGGGATCGCGCCGTACCCATGAGGACCGGCTCGAGCGGCTCAAGGAGGCCGGGGTCGGCGAGAAGGAACTCGCCCGGCTGGCTTCGCCGATCGGACTGGACCTCGGTGCCCGTACCCCGGAGGAGACCGCGATCTCGATCGCCGCGGAGATCATCGCCGGGCGCTGGGGTGGCTCCGGCGAGCGGCTGGCAGAAGGTGCCGGGCCGATCCACGCCGCCGCCCCACGCTGACCCCGAGCGCCGGTGAGCGGCTTGTCCGGTTCTTCGACCGCGCCTACCCCTCCTGTAGAGATTCGATCAGCTCGGAGAAGGTGTCGGCCAGGTGCTCGGGTTGGGCGTCGGGGTCGTCGGTGGCCATGAACACCACCGGCGGATCGGTCTGGACGGACCGGTAGTCGAAGCAGAAGTAGTTGTCGCCCGGATCGGCGGCGAACGGAATCACCTTGTCCGGCAGCACCTCGGAGTCCTCGGCAACGCCGAGGATGTCAATCCCCTTCGGTTGGTCCTCGAAATGCAGCAGCATGCTCAAGGTCGTCGCGCTCCCGTCTGGAAGGCGTACCTGGTTCCGATCCGGAGCACCCCCCTGATGTCTGCGCATGACCTCGAGATAATCCTCGGGGAACCTGACGCCCAGCCGGTTCTGGACCGTGGCGAGGCGCTCGTCGCTGAGCGGCGGTGCGGGCGTGATTGCCCGGTCCCTCCACTGAACCGCCATGTCGCGCAGCCTACGTCGTACGGTTCATCGGTTGCCTGCATCGCACTGAGAGTTCATCCCGTCGACAACCTCGTCCACGGGACGCAGGTGCAAAGCTGCGGCCATCTCGGCGGTCTCGGCCGGGTCGAGCAGTCGTACGCCGTCGAGCCGCCAGCACTCTTCGTCTCGCGTCAGGGCCACCTCGTGAAAGGTCTCGGGTAGCGACCTGTCCGGCGTAGAGAAGGCCCCGTGGTGGACCAGCCAGCGCGGCAGGCTCGACTCGATCGTCGGGGCCTGTTCGGTGATGAGCGCGAATACGCTGCGGGCGACGTCTGCGATGTACTGGCGAAGCGCCAGCGGGGCGGCCGCGCCGACGAGCTCACAGAGGACGATGACCGGGGCGGCCGGAGCCGGCGGAACGATCAGCCAGACCAGCACACGTATCTCTGCGCCACCTGGGCAGGTCCACTCGACGAGCGCGATCACGTGGCGGTTCCCCCACGGGTCGATCAGGTCGAGCCACCCGGTGATCGGCTGCCCGCATCCCCGATGGTCGGGATCCGGGTCGGGTGGTAGCGGGTTAGGCGGAGCCGTCCCAGCCGGCGGTGCCGGTGAGGCGACGGGCGGCGGTGCCGGTGAGGCGACGGGCGGCGGTGCCGGTGAGGGCACGGGCGGCGGTGCCGGTGAGGGCACGGGCGGCGGTGCAGGTGGGGGCACGGGCGACGGCACGTGTGAGGGCGTCGGCAGCGGACCCTGCTGGGGTACCGGAGGCAGGACGAGGACGGCTTCGGGCGGACAATCGTCGGGGTTGCTGCCGTGGTCGGGTCGAGGTCTATCCGGTGGGTCTGGGTTGGGCGGATTCTGGGTGGGAGGCTTCGGGTCGGTCCCGATCTTGGGCAAGCCACATACGCAGGGCAGCTCTGGCGAGCAGGTGCAGCACTCCTCGAGGTCGTCCCAACCCGTGGTGTTCACCGTTCGACGCATCTGTTCGAAGTACGCCTGCTCGGTCGCAGTGCGTGGCAACCCCGAGTTGTTCGGGTCAGTGACCCCCCGATCCCGCACCTGCTCCGTGGCCGTATCGACCGGGTTCGGGAGGGCGGCCAGATCGCCGTCGTCGCTCAACGCTGCCTCCACCAGGCGGCTGATCGTGTGTGCCAGCGGACTCACCTCCGCACCGTGGCTCAGGACGACGCCAAGTCGGGACTCGCCGAGCACATCGACCCGAGCAACCGGCTGCCCATCGGGTCCGGCAGAGACCACGATCAGGTCCACCGCAATCTGACGACCATGACGGGTCACCAGGATCCGATCGGCGCTGACCCGGACAGACGTAGCCTGAGCCCGGTCTGCGGCGGCTTCCACGAACTGCCGGGCCAACACAACCTCGTCGAGCTCGCCTGGCCGCCG
>JBPCND010000308.1:0-4006 GCA_051001655.1 Nocardioides sp.
ACCTGGGACATGGTGCTCCCGGCCCTGAAGCAGCACCGGACCGTGGTCGCACTGGACCTGCCCGGCTTCGGACGCTCCGCGCCGCTGTCGGGCGAGGTGACGGTGGCCACGCTCACGGACGCCTTGCGCCGCTTCCTGGACAGCGAAGGACTCTCCGACTCAGACGTGGTCGGCAGCTCCATGGGCGCCCGGATGGTGATGGAGCTGGCTCGCCGCGGACACGCCGGCACGGTGGTGGCGCTCGACCCCGGAGGCTTCTGGAACGACCGCCAGGTGGCGGTGTTCGGGGCGACGGTCAAGGCGTCCGTGGCTCTGGTCCGCTCGATCCAGCCGGCTCTCCCGCTCCTGACGCGTACGGCGGCAGGGCGCACCGCTCTCCTGGCACAGTTCTCCGCACACCCGTGGCGGCTCTCCCCCGAGCTGGTGCTGACCGAGCTGAAAGGGTTCAAGGAGTCCCCGAGCATCCACGCAGCGCTCAGCAGTCTGGTGCACGGTCCTCGCCAGGACGGCGCGCCCGCAGGATCGCTGAACGGCCGGGTCGTGATCGGCTGGGGACGCCAGGACCGGGTCACCACACCCCGTCAGGCTGCCCGGGCCCAGGAGCTGTTCCCTGATGCGGAGCTGCACTGGTTCGAGCGGTGCGGCCACTTCCCGCACTGGGACCAACCGGACGCAGCGACCCAGCTGATCCTGGCGAGCACGGACGAGCCCTGAGTGGACCAAGGCGTCCTCCCGCTGGATCGAACCCGGATGTCGAGGACTCCCCAATAACTGTTTGACAGATGTTAGACAGGCCCACTATAACTCCCCAAGACATATGTGACAGTGAGGGAGCTGAGATGTCCGGGGATCATCGCGAGGTGTCATCCATGCGGGCGACGGCTCACCCGGTCCGGTTGCAGATCCTGTCCCTGCTCACCGGGGCGAACATGAGCGCGGCTGAGATCGCCCGGGAGCTCGACATCAGCCACGCGAACGCGTCGTACCATCTGCGTTTCCTCGCTGACACCGGTCTCCTCGTCGAAGCAGGCGAGGAGAAGATCCGGGGAGGTGTGGCGAAGAGATACCGGCACCCCTGGGACGCCGGGGACCCTCAGGGCCCCCGAGCCACCGACGAGGACCGCGCGCTCTACATCCGAGCCGTGGCCGAGGAGATGGTACGACGCTTCACGTCGCGCAGACCGGGCGTGCGCACCATGATCACCGAAGCCGAGATGTGGGTGACCCCCGAGGTCTGGGCCCAGGTGAAGGCACTCGTGGAGCAGGCCGCACATCTCGTCCACGGGGAGGCGCAGCGGCCACGCACCGCCGGCACGCTCCACGTCAACATGACTGCGGCGACCTTCGAGATGGTCGATCCGCCGACGAGCACCAGGGCGAAGAAGTCATGAGCTGGAAGAAGTCGTTCGAGCCGCTGCGGAACCGAAACTTCGCGTGGTACTACGCCTCACGGTTCTCCGACACGCTCGGCACGATGATGGGCGGCGTCGCCCTGGCTTTCGCGGTCCTCGACATCACCGACTCGGCGACCGCGCTCGGTCAGGTGCTCGCGGCGCACACCATCCCGATGGTGCTGTTCCTGCTGTTCGGCGGCGTGATCGCCGACCGGTTCCCGCGCGCGGTCGTGCTCCAGGTCTCCAACCTGCTCGCCGCGACGACCCAGGGACTCCTCGCGTTCCTCGTGATCACGGACCAGGCCGAGCTCTGGATGTTCATCGTGCTGGCCGCCCTGAACGGCGCCGGCGACGCGCTCGGCTTCCCGGCCATGGCAAGCATGGTCCCTCAGCTGGTCCCCCGTGGCCAGCTGCAGCCGGCCAACGCGCTGCTCTCACTCTCCCGGGGAAGCCTGACCGTCGTCGGGCCGACCATCGGGGCACTCCTGGTGGTGACCGTCGGGCCGGGTTGGGCGCTGGCCGCCAACGCACTCACCTGGCTGGTGTCGGCCGGGCTGCTGACGCCGGTCAAGATTCCGCCCCTTCCTCCCCAGGACAAGGACGAGGCGACGAGCACGATCCAGGACCTGCGGGAGGGCTGGACCTTCTTCATCGGCACCACCTGGCTCTGGGTCGTGGTGCTGGCCTTCGGTTTCCTCAACGCGATCCACACCGGCGCCTGGTTCACTCTCGGTCCGGCGGTCGCGAAACAGACCATCGGCGAGCAGGGGTGGGGTTTCGTGCTCTCCGCGGAGTCCGCCGGGCTGCTCCTGATGACGATCCTTCTACTGCGCGTGAAGCTCAGGCGGCCGCTCCTCATCGGCATGCTGGGCTGCTCGCTGATGTCGGTCCCGATGGTCATCCTCGGCATCGAGCCGCAGGTCCTCGCACTCGTCGCGGTCGCTCTCGTGGCGGGAGCGGGCATCGAGGTGTTCAGCATGGGCTGGAACCTCGCCATGCAGGAGAACATCGACGACCGGATGCTTTCGCGGGCCTACTCCTACGACGCGTTGGGGTCCTTCGTGGCGATGCCGATCGGCCAGCTGGTCTACGGTCCGCTCGGCGAGGCGTTCGGCTATCGAGACGTGCTGTTGTGGAGCGGGATCGCGTACGCCGTCATCGCGCTGCTCGCGCTGACCTCACGGGCTGTCCGCAACCTCGACCGTCCGACCGAGCCGGCCGACCCCGCGAGGGCGCGCGTTTCCTAGCGCGTCCTCACGCTCCGATCCGGCCTGTTCACGGACCGACGACGGCCTGTGGCCGGCAGTGTCCCAGCCGGGTCAGCTGACGGCCCTCAATCGCCTGAGCTCTGGATGCACGGTACGCAGGTCCTAGCCGCCCCGGAACCTGCTGAACGTGCATCCAGAAGCTGTGGCGAGCAAAGCCCAGTACCGAACTCTGCTACCGAAGGGGTGGGGCGCAAACCTGACCCACCTGAACAGGCGCTAGGCGCCCCACCTCTGCGCCAGTGTCGTGATGACTTTGAGGTCGCGGGTGGTGGCAACGCCGAGCAGCTTCTCGATGCGGGCGTTGTTGATCCGCGAGTTCTGGTAGCCGTCGCGGATCCACAGGTGCACGGCCCGCCCGACCGCCCGGGCGGCCTCGCCCTCCAGCTCGATCGCCTCGATCTCGGCGGCGGCTTTCAGGGGAGCCGGGGTCCGCAGCAGAGTGACGTAGCGGCGGACGTCTCCCGACAGGGGAGCGGCGAGACCGGCCGCGTCGGCGTACACCTGGCGGAGCTCCGTCGGCGTGAACACCAACGTGCGTACGACGAACCCGCGATCCTTCTCGAAGATCCGCTCCATGTGCTCGGCGACTTTCGTCGTGGAGCGGAGTGGCGAGCGCAGCCGCACGTTGCCGCTCGCGATATAGGTCTCGACGTCGGAGAACCCCTCGGCACCCAGGCACGCCCGGAGCTCCGCCATCGGGAACTTCCGGTTCTTGCCGAGGTTGATCGCCCGCAGGAACGCGACATAGTCAGGCACAGAACCATCCTCATCCCGCCGGGCGCTTCACCGCCAGCGCATCTGCGCAGACTCCTCACGTACTGCCGGGTTTCCGGCGCCGCACCTGCTGTTCGTGACCAGTGCCGATGCCAGGATGTCAGGAGTTGGAGAAGACCGCAGGCCCGCCGTCGCCCTGCTCTGGATCGGGCCCGCGTCCGGCCTCTGCTCGCTCGGGCCCGCGTCCGGCCCATGTCCACGCATAGGCGGGGTCTTCCGCGGCCAGACCGGCCTCACCGAGCTCCAGCGGCTTGAACGTGTCGACCATGACCGCCAGCTCGTCGAAGTACTCCGCACCCAGCGACGCCTCGATCGCCGAGGGCTGCGGGCCGTGCGCGTAGCCGCCCGGGTGGAGCGAGATTGACCCGATGTCGATGCCGGACCCCTTCCGTGCCTCGTAGTCACCGCCGACGGAGAACATCACCTCGTCTCTGTCGACGTTGGAGTGGTAGTAGGGCACCGACACCGAGTCGGGGTGGTAGTCGACCTTGCGCGGGCAGAAGTTGCAGATCACGAAGTTCCACGCCTCGAAGACCTGGTGCACCGGAGGCGGCTGGTGGACCTTGCCGG
>JBPCND010000309.1:0-12939 GCA_051001655.1 Nocardioides sp.
TCCCAGGCCTCCCGGCCCTCCCGGGCCGCCCAGGCCTCCCAGGCCTCCCGGCCCTCCCGGGCCTCCCGATCCGGCGGCGTGGCCGGGGCCGACCCTGCGATACTCCATCGCGGCCACGACGCATCCCTCGTCGACGAGCGCGCGTGCCATCGGCCGGATGTGCACCCGGTCATACTCCTGCTTCCAGAAGCCGCCGTGCACCAGGACGATCAGGGGATGCGGACTGTTGCCCGGCGGGACGTGCAGGTCCACCAGGGCATCCGCGCGTGCGTCGTACCGCACCACCACCTCAGGCAGCGCGGCCGTCCTGGTCAACACATCCTGGGGGTCCACGGCGTTCATCGCAGGTCACGCTAACGGTTAGGCTCCCGAGCATGACGACATGGGAATACCTCACCGCGCCTGTGCTGGTGCACGCCACGAAGCAGATCCTCGACAACTTCGGCCAGGACGGCTGGGAGCTGGTGCAGATGGTGCCGGGGATGAACCCGGAGAACCTCGTCGCCTACTTCAAGCGGCCGCTCGCATGAGCACCCCCGAGGAGCGGCTCGCCGAGATGGGCCTGAGTGTCCCGGAGGTGCCGAAGCCGGTCGCGGCCTACCTCCCCGCCGTGCGCACGGGCAGCTACGTGTTCACCTCCGGCCAGCTGCCGATGCGCGAGGGCCAGCTGATGACCACCGGCAAGGTCGGCGCCGAGGTGACCGTGGAAGACGCCGTCGAGTGTGCGCGGCAGTGTGCGCTCAACGCGATCGCTGCGGTGCGCGCGGAGATCGGCGAGCTGTCGCAGGTGTTGCGGGTCGTCAAGGTCGTGGTGTTCGTCGCCTCGAGCCCGGACTTCACCGGCCAGCCCGGGGTCGCGAACGGCGCGTCCGAGCTGTTCGGCGAGGTGTTCGGCGACGCTGGTCGGCACGCCCGCTCGGCGGTCGGCGTCTCGGTGCTCCCGCTCGACGCCCCGGTCGAGGTCGAGCTGCTCGTCGAGGTCTAGAGGGGTGCCTCCGGTCGACCCCGCGAACCGATTGCCCGACGAGCTGGTCGGGCACGCACTGGCCTTCGAGGACGGCTCCCGCACGCCCGTAGAGCCACGGTTCGCCTCGACTGTGGTGCTTCTGCAGGCCGGCGCATCGCAAGGGCCGGGGTCGCTCCAGGTCTACCTGCTGCGGCGGCACGGCGACATGGCCTTCGCGGCGGGCATGTGCGTCTTCCCCGGCGGCGGCGTCGACCCCCGTGACTCCGACCACTCGATCGCCTGGGCCGGGCCCCCGCCGGCCGCGTGGGCGGAGCGGATGGGCGTCGAGGAGCCACTGGCCCGGGCCTTGGTGTGCGCCGCGTGCCGCGAGACGTTCGAGGAGGCCGGCGTACTCCTCGCGGGTCCATCGCCCGGCACCGTCGTCAGCGACACCACCGGTGTGGACTGGGAGGCCGACCGTCTGGCGCTGGAGTCGCGCGAGGTGTCGTTCACCGACTTCCTCGCACGGCGCGGACTCGTGCTGCGGACGGACCTGTTGCGGTTATGGGGGTCGTGGGTGACACCGGCGTTCGAGCCGCGGCGCTACGACACGCAGTTCTTTCTCGCACAGCTGCCCGACGGCCAGGTGACACGCGAGGTGTCGACCGAGTCCGACCGGGTGCTCTGGTCGTCGGTCCGCGAGGCGATCCGCGTGGTCGACGACAGTGAGATGAACATGCTGCCGCCGACCTACGTCACATGCGTCGAGCTCTACGAGTACGGCGCCGTGGCCGACGCCCTGGACGCAGCCGGTCGTCGCGACCTGACCCCGGTCCGGCCTTCGGTGATTGCCGAGGGGGGCGGGGCGTACCTGTCGATCCCCGACCACCTGCGCGAGCTGACCCGGCACGTGCAGGAGCGGATGGCCCGGTGAGCCCTTCGACAGGCACAGGAACCGGCTGGGTCGGCGGCGCGTTTGGCGAGCGGGGAAGGTGCGTCCTGGCGCCGAACCCGGACGTCATGACCCTCGACGGCACGAACACCTGGGTGCTGCGCGAGCCCGGCGCGAGACGTTCCGTCGTCGTCGATCCGGGGCCCGACATCCTCGCGCATCTGGACGCGGTGGCCTCCTTCTCGGGGGAGGGCGGTGAGGTCGGCGTCGTCCTCCTCACCCATGGCCACCTCGACCACTCGGAGGCGGCCCGGCCGTTCGCGGAGCGGGTCGGCTGCGGGGTGCGGGCGCTCGACCCGGCGCACCGGCTCGGCTCGGAAGGTCTCGTCGACGGGGACGTCGTCTCGGTCGACGGGCTGGAGGTGCGCGTCGTGGGGACGCCCGGCCACACCTCGGATTCGCTGTCGTTCTGGGTGCCGGCGGATGGCGCCGTACTCACCGGAGACACCGTGCTCGGCAGGGGGACGACGGTCGTCGCGCATCCGGACGGCAAACTCGGCGCCTACCTGGACTCGCTGCACCGGCTGCGCGAGCTCGCCGAGGCGCGGGACGCCACGCAGGTCTGGCCCGGACACGGTCCGGTGGTCACCGATGCGCTGGCCGTGCTCGACCACTACCTCGCCCATCGGGCCGAGCGGCTCGACCAGGTGCGCGCCGCCCTCCACAAGCTCGGCCAGGAAGGGACCGAGCGGGTGGTCGTGGCCGGCGTCAACGACCTGGCCCGACGCATCGTGGAGATGGTGTACGTCAACGTGGACCCTGTGCTCTGGGGGGCGGCCGAGCTCAGCGTTCGTGCGCAGCTCGACTACCTGAGGGCGCAGGGGTAAACCGCCGGCGGCGCAGATGAGGTCAGCGGGCGCGACGGCCCAGGCGCTCGATGTCCATGATCACGACCGAGCGCGGCTCGAGGCGGACCCACCCGCGGGAGGCGAAGTCGGCCAGAGCCTTGTTGACGGTCTCGCGGGAGGCGCCGACGAGCTGTGCGAGCTCCTCCTGGGTGAGGTCGTGGTGGACGTGGACGCCGTCGTCCGCGGTGCGGCCGAACCGCTCGGCGAGGTCGAGCAGCGCCTTCGCCACCCGCCCCGGCACGTCGGAGAACACCAGGTCGGCGACCACGTCGTTGGCCTTGCGCAGTCGACCGGCCAGCTGCGTGAGCAGGCCGCGGGCGACCCCGGGGCGGCCGTCGAGCCACCGCAGCAGATCCGTGTGCGAGAGGGAGAAGAAGACCGTGTCCGTGACCGCGGTGACCGTCGCCGACCGCGGCCCCGGATCGAAGAGAGACAGCTCGCCGAACATCTGTCCGGGCCCCAGGATCGCGAGCAGGTTCTCGCGGCCGTCGGAGGAGGTGCGGCCGAGCTTCACCTTGCCCTCGGTGACGACGTACAGCTTGTCGCCTTCGTCGCCCTCGTGGAAGAGCACCTCGCCGCGCCGCAGCCGGGTCTCCGTCATGGAGGTCCGCAACGCCGTCGCCGCCTCGTCGTCCAGGGCGCTGAACAGCGGCGCCTGACGCAGCACGTCATTCTGCACGGTGGTCCTCTCCGTCAAGCGGCCTGCCCCGCATCGACAGCGCCACAGGGGTCGTACACATCACAGTCTGGCCCATGACCCGGCCTGTTGGCGACGACGACCACGATTAGGCTGGACCGCGTGCTCGATACCTCGCTTCGCAGCCGTCCGGACACCCGTCTGGTCAGGCGCGCCCGCAAGATCGACCGGATGCTCGCGGCGACCTACCCCGACGCGCGCTCTGAGCTCGACTTCGACAACCCCTTCGAGCTGCTGGTCGTGACGGTGCTGTCCGCCCAGACAACGGACAAGCGGGTCAACTCGGTGCGACCTGGCCTGTTCGCCGCCTACCCGGACGCGGCCGCGATTGCCGGTGCCGACCGCGACCGGCTGGAGAGGATCATCGGACCCACCGGCTTCTTCCGGGCCAAGAGCGAGGCGTTGCTCAGGCTCTCGCAGGCCCTCGTCGAGAAGTACGAAGGCCAGGTGCCCGCCACGCTCGAGGAGCTCGTCGCCCTTCCAGGTGTCGGCCGCAAGACCGCGAATGTCGTGCTGGGCAACGCGTTCGGCGTCCCGGGAATCACCGTCGACACCCACGTCGGCCGGCTCTCCCGGCGGTTCGGCTTCACCGAGCAGACCGACCCGGTCAAGGCCGAGCACGAGATCGGCGCGTTGTTCCCCAAGAAGGACTGGGTGATGTTGTCTCACCACCTGATCTGGCACGGCCGGCGGATCTGCCACGCACGCAGTCCCGCCTGCGGCGCCTGCCCCGTCGCGCAGTGGTGTCCGGCGTACGGCGAGGGTCCGACCGACCCGGTCACGGCCGCCAAGCTGGTCCGCACCGAGGGGCGTGCGTGAGGACCCCGGCGCTGCTGGCTGCCAGCCTGGTCCTCGCCGCGTGCACCTCCGGACCCATCGGGCCGGATGCCGGTCCCGGCCAGGGTCGCGATCGTCCCGGCACGGTCGCCCTGCAGCACAGCAACGTCGACGTCGACACCCCCGAGCTGCGCGCGCAGAAGCAGCAGGCCGGGATCGAGGACTGCGGGCGAGGGGAGGCGACGCCGTACGACGGTGAAGACGGCCTGCCCGACGTGACCCTGCCGTGCCTGGGGGGCGGTCCCGACGTGCGCCTCACCGAGCTGCGTGGCCCCCTGGTCATCAACCTGTTCGCGCAGTGGTGCGGGCCGTGCCGCGCGGAGCTGCCGTACTACCAACGGCTGCACGAGCAGGGTGCCGACGAGGTCCGGGTGCTCGGCATCGACTACCTCGACACGCAGCCGTCGGGTGCCCTGGAGCTCGCTGAAGAGACCGGAGTGAGCTTCCCGTTGCTCGCCGACCCACCCGGTGTGCTGCGGTCCGAGCTCCGGGTCAGGGGGCTTCCCGGGGTCGTCTTCGTCGACGAAGACGGCCGGGTCGCCGCCGTCGAGTTCACCGTCATCCATGACTACGCCGAGCTGACCGACCTCGTCCAACAGCACCTCGACGTCCGGATCTGAGGCGGCTGGGTACCCTCGACCCGTGCCGTCCGACCCCGCCCGATCGCCCGCGCTGCCTGGCTGGCTCGAGCCACTTCGCGAGGGTGCACAGGCGATCAGGCCCGACGAGCTGACCCGGTTCGTGCCGCCGGAGGACGGCCGCACGCGTGAGGGGGCGGTGTTGGTCCTCTTCGGCGAGGGACCGCGGGGACCCGACGTGCTCCTGACGGAGCGGGCCCACCACATGCGCTCCCATCCCGGTCAGGTGTCCTTTCCGGGCGGCTCCGTGGACGCGGAGGACCCGAGTCCCGAGGCGGCCGCCCTCCGTGAGGGTCAGGAGGAGACCGGCCTCGACCCGAGCGGCGTCGACGTGTTCGCGAGCCTGCCCCAGCTCTGGCTGCCCCCGAGCAACTTCGCGGTGACCCCGGTGCTCGCCTGGTGGCGCGAGGAGTCATCGGTCTCGGTGGTCGACCCCGGCGAAGTGCACGCCGTCTATCGGGTGCCCGTGGAGGAGCTGCTCGACCCGCGGCACCGGATCTCCGTGCGGCACCCCTCCGGTTGGACAGCCCCGGGTTTCCTGATCGGCGAGGACAAGCAGCTGATCCTGTGGGGCTTCACCGCCGGCATCATCGCCCGGCTCTTCGACTTCATCGGTTGGTCGAAGCCCTGGGACGCCGGCGTAACGCGGGACCTGCCCGACCATATGCTGGTCGCTCGGAGCGAGGCAGCCACATCGCCGAGGCCTGAGACCAACCCCAGCGTGAAGTGAGGCCGCCCTCGTGAACTTCCTGGACTGGTTCCTCGTGGTGCTCGTGCTGGCTTACGCGGTGTCGGGCTACTGGCAGGGCTTCATCACCGGCGCCTTCGCCACCGCGGGGCTGCTGCTCGGCGGTCTGCTAGGCATCTGGTTGGCGCCGTCCCTGCTCGGTGACATCGCGCCAGCCCTGTGGGTGTCCCTGGCGGCTCTGTTCGTCGTCCTGATCTGCGCTTCCTTCGGCCAGGCGGTGCTGCAGTACGGCGGCACGCGCCTGCGCGACCGGATCAAGTGGCAACCGGTGCGCGCCCTCGACGCGGTGGGCGGCGCGGCGTTGAGCATGGTGGCTGTCCTCGTCGTCGCCTGGGCGCTCGGCGTGGCCGTCAGCGGTGCCACCCTGCCGTGGGTCAGCCAGCAGGTCCGCAGCTCCGACGTGCTCGGCCGGGTGGACCAGGTGATGCCCACCCGAGCCGTCACGGCCCTGAACTCGTTCAACGACGTCGTCGGCTCGAGCTTCTTCCCGCGCTACCTCGAGCCGTTCGCCTCGGAGCGGATCGCCGAGGTCGGGCCACCCCCGGGCCGGATCGGACGCGACGCCGACGTACGTGCGGCCGAGGCGAGCGTGCTGAAGATCCGTGGTGAGAACTCCTGCAACAGCGGCGTCGAGGGCACCGGGTTCCTCTACTCGCCGACCCGGTTGATGACCAACGCCCACGTCGTTGCAGGCGTTGCCGATCCCGTGGTGATCGTGGAGGACCAAGAGGTGCCGGCGACCGTCGTGTACTACGACGAGGATCTCGACGTAGCCGTGCTGGCCGTCGACGGGATCGACCGGCCGTTCCTCAGGTTCGCGAGCACCGGCAAGGAGCGTCAGGCCGCAGCGGTGCTCGGCTATCCCGAGGACGGGCCGTACGACGTCCAGGCTGCACGTATCCGATCGGAGCAGAGGCTGCGGAGCCCGGACATCTACGGCGAGGGATCGGTCGTCCGCGAGGTCTACTCGATCCGGTCGCTGGTCCGTCCGGGCAACTCGGGCGGCCCGCTGGTCAGCGGCAGCGGCCAGGTGCTGGGCGTGATCTTCGCGGCCTCGGTCACCGACGACGACACCGGCTACGCGCTCACCGCCGACCAGGTCAAGAGACCGGCGGCCCGTGGCGTCACGACCGAGCGCGAGGTCTCCACCGGATCCTGTGCCTGAGGCACCCACTCGGCGGGGTTTCGCGCGTGCGGACGTGCCGACTCGGCGGGGCGGGGCGGGGCGGGGTCAAGCGCGGGCAGGGGGTCAGAGGGCGGTGAGCCAGGGGAGGAGGGCGGCCTCGAACGCGGCCGGATCTTCCTCCGGAGCGAAATGTCCTACCCCGGGCAGGACGTGCTCGGTGATCGGGCCCACGACGTGCCGACGTGACTCCTCCACGGCGCCCGGCGGCAGGGCGGGGTCGTCCGCGCCCATCACCGACAGGACCGGCTGCCCGACCGGCGCCGTCATCCTGCGCGAGAACGCCCGGCCGTCGCCGCGCAGCCGGGAGCGCATCAGCCACCGGTGGTACTCCAACGCGCAGTGGGAAGCCGGCCACAACCCGATCGCGGTCTGGTACGTCGACACGACCTCCGGTTCCGGGAAGGCTGACCCCGGCGCGGACCAACGCACCAGGTGGTCACGCAGGTAGCCGCTCGCGGGATCGGCCAGTCGTCGCTCGGGCCGCATCGGGACCTGCATGGCCAGCACGTGCCTCAGCGCATCGATCCGGGCGGCCCGCGGCAGGGCACGCAGCATCACCAGGGGGTGCGGGGCCGCCACGACGCCCAGCGCCGAGACCTCACGGGGATGCAGGACCGCGGTCGCCCAGGCGACGTAGCCTCCCCAGCCGTGGCCGACGAGCACCGCCTGCCTCTCGCCGAGCGCCTTGACCACCCCGGCCACGTCGTGCCCGAGCGTGAAGGGGTCGTAGCCGTCAGGGGTCTTGTCGGACCCGCCGTAGCCTCGAAGGTCCATCGCCACCGCATGGAAACCGACCGCGGCGACGGCGGGGAGCTGCCTCCGCCAGGACCACCAGAAGGCCGGGAACCCGTGGAGGAACAGCACCAGCGGGGCGTCGCTGCGGCCGACGGGTGCGCATTCGGCCACGTGGAAGCGGGCGCCGTTGGCCGCCACGTGCCGATGGGTCCACGGTCCGGGCAGCTCTATTGCCCGGGCAATGTCACCGGGACGGGCCACCGCGAGTCTCCGGAGGGGAACCAGTCAGTGACGCTTGAGGAGGCTCTTGGCTTCCTGCGCCTGGTGGATCGCCCTCTCGGGGGCACGGACCTTCTTGACCTTCTTGATCCCGAGGTAGGCGAGGATCCCGGCGATCAGCAGGTAGACGCCGACGATGATGAGGAAGCACCAGGCCGGGTGCAGTCCCGTCATGGTCAGGAAGTAGGCGAAGGCGACCGACAACATGATCACCGCCAGCAGGCCGAGCAGAGCGGCACCGGCGAACAGGCCGGCACCTGTGCCGCCGTTCTTGACGCTGACCTTCAGCTCGGACTTGGCAAGGGCGATCTCGCTGTGCAGCAGGGTCGAGAGGTCACGACTCGCGTCCGCGACGAGCTTGCCGATCGTCGGGTCGTCCGGGGACGGCACGTCGGAGGCGCGGTGGCTGGTAGGTGCGGTGCTTGGCATCGTCTGGTCCTTTCCGGGCTCGACCCTATCCGGGCCGACCTGTCGGTGCCCGTGTGCCCCATCCCGAGGTCGGGCACACCTCGGTCCCGACGCGCTACTCGTCGCCGGACCCCTTGCTGCTGAGGTTGTCGGAGATCAGGTCCATCACGGTCGAGTCCGCGAGCGTGGTGACGTCTCCGACCTCGCGCTTCTCGGCGACGTCCTTGAGCAGGCGACGCATGATCTTGCCCGAGCGCGTCTTGGGCAGCTCGGGGACGATCATCACCTGCCGAGGCTTGGCGATCGCGCCGATCTCGTGCTGGACGTGCTGGCGTAGCTCCTCGATGATGTCTGAGTTGTCTGAGTTGTCTGGGGCGTCGGGGCCGCCATCGCCGACGACCTCATCGCGCAGGATCACGAACGCGCACACGGCCTGCCCCGTCGTCTCGTCGGCCGCGCCGACCACGGCGGCCTCGGCGACCTTCGGGTGCGAGACCAGCGCGGACTCGATCTCGGTCGTGGAAAGCCGGTGCCCGGAGATGTTCATGACGTCGTCGACCCGGCCGAGCAGCCAGATGTCACCGTCGTCGTCCTTCTTCGCACCGTCGCCGGCGAAGTAGAATCCCTGGTCCTTGAACCGGGACCAGTAGGTGTCCTTGAACCTCTGGTCGTCGCCCCACAGGGTGCGGAGCATGGCGGGCCAGGGCTCGGTGAGCACGAGGTAGCCGCCGGAGCCGTTCGGCACCGACTTTCCCTGGTCGTCGACCACGTCGGCGCTCACCCCCGGGATGGCCCTCATCGCCGAGCCGGGCTTGGCGTGCGTGACTCCGGGGAGCGGGCTGACCATGATCGCGCCGGTCTCGGTCTGCCACCAGGTGTCCACGACCGGCGTCGTGCCGGCGCCGATGTGGTCGCGGTACCAGATGTACGCCTCGGGGTTGATCGACTCCCCCACCGACCCGAGCAGCCGGAGGCTGGACAGGTCGAACTTCGCCGGGATGTCGTCGCCCCACTTCATGAAGGTCCGGATGGCCGTGGGGGCGGTGTAGAGGATGGTGACGCCGTACTTCTCGATGATCTCCCACCACCGGCCCTTGTGCGGGGTGTCCGGAGTGCCCTCGTAGATCACCGACGTGGCGCCGTTGGCGAGCGGACCGTAGACCATGTAGCTGTGGCCGGTCACCCAGCCGATGTCGGCGGTGCACCAGAAGACGTCGGTCTCCGGCTTGAGGTCGAAGATCGACCAGTGCGTGTAGGAGCAGCCGACCAGGTAGCCGCCGGTGGTGTGCAGGATGCCCTTCGGCTTGCCCGTCGTGCCGGAGGTGTACATGACGTAGAGCGGATGTTCGGAGTCGAAGGCCTCGGGCGTGTGCTCGGTCGCCGCCGGGTCCACGACGTCGTGCCACCACACGTCGCGTGAGTCGTCCCAGCCGGTCTCGCCGAGGTCCTGCCCGGTACGGCGAACGACGAGCACCTTGCGCACCACGTCGCCACTCTTGGCCACGGCCTCGTCTACCGCGGGCTTGAGCGCCGACGGGGCCCCTCGGCGGTAGCCACCGTCGGAGGTGACCACGACGTGGGCCTCACAGTCGGTGATCCGGCTCGCCAGGGCTTCCGCCGAGAACCCTCCGAACACGACTGTGTGGGGCGCACCGAGCCGGGCGCAGGCCAGCACCGCGACCACCGTCTCGGGGATCATCGGCATGTAGATCGCGACCCGGTCGCCAGCCACGACACCGAGATCGGTCAACGCGTTGGCGGCCTTGCAGACCTCGTCCTTGAGCTCGGCGTAGGTGATCGTGCGGGTGTCGTCCTCCCCGCCTGTCACTGGCTCACCGACCCAGTGGAAGGCGATTTTGTCACCCTTGCCGGCAGCGACGTGGCGGTCGACGCAGTTCACCGAGGCGTTGAGGGTGCCGCCCACGAACCACTTGGCGAAGGGCGGGTCGTCCCAGTCCAGGACCCGGTCCCATCTCTGCTCCCAGTCGAGCCGGTCGGCCTGCTCCTCCCAGAAACCGAGCCGGTCCTCCTCCGCCTTGTCGTACCAGTCGGCTGTGACGTTCGCCCCGGCGACCAGCTCCTCGGGCGGGGCGAACCTCCGCTCCTCGTGCGCCAGGTTGGAAAGGGTCTCGTCGCTGCCCGGGTCGGTCCCGTCGCTCACCTTGGTCTCCTCGGTTCGACAACTATCTGCTGGTCTCGGTCATGGGGTGACCCTGATGCGCAACCTACCCCCGCCGGTGGTTCAGTGGGAGCTCGCGCCTTCGGCGCCGGACCCGGTGAGTGCGCGCACCTCGAGCTCGGTGTAGAACTCCTCCGAGTGCGGCTCGCGGGCCGAGATCGTGCCGAGGTAGCCGAGCAGGAACCCCACGGGGATCGATACGATCCCCGGGTTGTTCAGCGGGAACCACGACCAGTCCATGCTCGTGACGATCCCTATCTCGCCAGAGACGACCGGGGAGAAGAACACCAGCCCGACGGCACTGAACAGGCCGCCGTAGATGCTCCAGGTCGCACCGCGGGTGTTGAAGCGGCGCCAGAACATGTTGTAGATGATCGCCGGCAGGTTGGCCGATGCGGCGACCGCGAAGGCCAGCGCCACGAGGAACGCGATGTTGAGGGACTGCGCGGGAATGGCCAGCCCGATCGAGATCGCACCG
Source organism: Nocardioides sp. (assembly GCA_051001655.1). GTDB lineage: Bacteria > Actinomycetota > Actinomycetes > Propionibacteriales > Nocardioidaceae > Nocardioides_B. The sequence goes on from JBPCND010000309.1 coordinate 10,932, forward strand.
ATCACCAGTGCGGCGATCCGGGCGACCCGCACCTCCTCCTGGTCGGTCACGGGCTGGTCCTTCTTGAACACACCCTTGTAGAGGTCGTGGGCCACCGACGACGACGACGCCAGCGTGAGACCGGCGACCACCGCGAGGATCGTCGCGAAGGCCACGGCCGAGATCACCGCCAGCAGCACCGCACCGCCCGTCGATCCGGCTCCCCCTCCCACCGCTTCGGCGAGCAGGGGAGAGGCGAGGTTGCCGCCGCTCTCCAGGACGGTGCTGCCCTCCCCGGTGTCGAGCAGGGCGGCTGCACCGAAGCCCAGCACCAGCGTCATCAGGTAGAAGCTGCCGATCAGGCCGATCGCCCACAGCACCGACTTCCGGGCGTCCCGCGCTGTCGGGACGGTGTAGAACCGGATCAGGATGTGCGGGAGGCCGGCCGTGCCCAGTACGAGGGCGAGCCCCAGGGACAGGAAGTCGATCTTCGACGTCAGGGTGGCGCCGTACTGCAGTCCCGGCTGGAGAAACTCCACGCCCTTGCCTGAGTTGTCCGCAGCAGCACCGAGCAGCTCGGAGATGTTGAAGTTGAACTGCGCGAGCACGAGCAGCGTGATCAGCACCGAGCCGGCCATCAGCAGGACGGCCTTGACGATCTGCACCCAGGTGGTGCCCTTCATGCCCCCGACGGTGACGTAGAAGATCATCAGCACGCCGACGCCCATGATCACGATGTTCTTGATCAGCTGGTCGTCGACGCCGAGCAGCAGAGCGACGAGCGTTCCGGCGCCGACCATCTGTGCGAGCAGGTAGAAGATCGAGACGACGACCGTCGACAGCGACGCCGCGGTCCGGACCGGCCGCTGCCGCATTCGGAACGCCAGCTGGTCGGCCATCGTGTAGCGGCCGGCGTTGCGGAGCATCTCCGCGACCAGCAACAGCGCCACGAGCCAGGCGACGAGGAAACCTATCGAGTAGAGGAAGCCGTCGTAGCCGTAGAGCGCGATCGCGCCGGAGATACCGAGGAAGGAGGCGGCGGACATGTAGTCCCCGCCGATCGCCAGACCGTTCTGGAAGCCCGAGAAGGAGCGGCCGCCGGAGTAGAAGTCCGTCGCGGTCTTGGTCTGCCGGCTGGCCCAGATCGTGATCCCGACGGTGAGCAGGACCACGGCGATGAACAGGGTGCTGGTGAGGGTCTGCTGGCTCATGCCGAGCCCTTCTGGTCGAAACGGTCCCTGAGCCTGGCGGCGATCGGGTCGAGATGACGTTGGGAGTGCCTGGCGTAGAGGAACGCGATAACGAAGGTGGTCACGAACTGGAGCAGCCCGAAGACCAGCGCCACGTTGATGTTGCCCACGACCGTGATGTTCATGAAGCCGCCGGCCCAGTTCGACATCACGACGAAGGTCAGGTACCAGACCAGGAAGGCCACGGTCCAAGGGATGGCGAAGCTCCGGTACCTACGCCGCAGGTCCTGGAAATCTTCGCTGTCCTGCAGCTCCTTGTAGACGGGGTGGGATGTCTCGCGGTAGCCCCCGGCCTCAGGTTCGGTCATGGCTGTTCGCCCTCTTTCGGTCTCAGGTGAGGACAGCCACGTTAGGGCACGGGTCACCGGGCTGGCGAGAGCCACGCGCGGCATGGGGCGCCGAGTGGGAGCCGGACCGGTCGGTCGGTCACGGGAAGTCGATCAGGAGAGCGCCGTCGGTGTCGTCGGTGTCGTCGCCGGGTCGCCGGGTCGACGGGCCGACCGGATTCGTGTCGTCCGTCGTCAGAGCCGGAGCGCGGACTGTCGCCGCGAAGCAGTGGGTGAGGTACGGCAGCAGCATCCCGTCGTGGCCGCGCCCGTAGTCGTCGTACAACGCATCCACCGCGCGCAGCACACGCTCCCGGTCGGACTCGGGCATCACCGCGATGTGGGACCGGGACCGGACCAGGTCACGTAGGAGGGACCGGTCGAGCGGTTGCCAGAACCGGAACGTCGTCGACTCGACGAAGCCGAAGAGGTGCGAGGCGGTCAGGTCGTGGG